>JAFXIT010000057.1 GCA_017532825.1 Clostridia bacterium | reverse complement strand
GCTGTCGCCGACAAGATTGCCTACGAATTCACCTGCACCGAGGTCGTTGCGGCAGTATCCGCCGAGAGTCCATGCAAAGACCAGAATGATGATGGCGGGTACCATTGCCTTGAAGCCTTCGGGAATGCTGTCGGCAAACTGACGGAAGGTTATGACCCTGCGGGGAATGTAGAAAAGGAAGGTAAAGATAAGTGCAACAAGAGAGCCTATGACAAGACCTGTAGCGGCATCACCGCCGAGAGCGTCGATAAATCCGACTCCGTTAAGTACGCCGCCGGCATAAGCCATGCCGAGAATGCAGCAGACGATAAGCACGATCACGGGGAGGATCAGGTCAAGGACGGTGCCCTTGGAGCTGATCTCGTCTGCATCATGGGAGGCGTAGGGACGGTCGGGGGTGGTGTAGAGGTCACCCTTTGCGGCGTTGTCCTCGTGGATCTTCATTGAACCGAAGTCGACCTTCATTATTGCGATGGCAACGAGCATCACGATGGTGAGTATTGCGTAAAAGTTATAGGGAATGGTCTTTATAAATGTGGTAAAGCCGCTTGTATTCTCTGTCTGTGTATAGCCTGCAACGGCTGCTGCCCAGCTGGAGATGGGGGCGATTATACAGATGGGAGCGGCGGTTGCGTCGATTATGTAGGAAAGCTTTGCACGTGAGACGCCGTGCTTGTCGGTGACGGGACGCATTACCGAGCCTACTGTAAGGCAGTTAAAGTAGTCGTCAACGAAGATAAGCACGCCGAGCGCAGAGGTCGCAAGCATTGCGCCGGTCTTGCTCTTTATCTTTTTGGCAGCCCAACGGCCGTATGCGGCAGAGCCGCCTGCCTTGGTCATAAGAGATACGATGATACCGAGAATTACCAGGAACACGAGAATACCCATATTCCAGGAGTCGCCGGCATTTGCGATTATGTTGTTGGAGATCGAACTGATGGAATCCAGCGGATCGAAGTTTGTCGCAAAGAGCGCACCCGCAAGAATACCTACGAAAAGGGACATGTAGACTTCCTTTGTGATAAGCGCAAGCGCAATGGCGATGATGGGGGGGACCAGAGCCCAGAAGGTAGCATACATCTTGCTTCCCTGCTCGGCAGCATCACTGCCCTCGGCACCGACTGCGACCGTCAGCAGCGCAAGGCTCATTATAATGAGCGCAAGGACGGTCAGAAAGTTTCTTTTCTTCATTTTTATCCTCCTTACCGGGCAGAACATAATATAAAAAGACGGTGTAGCCCGCACAGAGCAACACCGTCGAAACAGTTCGGTCCTACCGATGGTGATAGCTCTCCACAAACGTGACAGTCCTTTGCATGTTCTGCAAAGACCCAGGAACGCACCGCAAAGGCAACGGAACGTACCTTCGGCGGTACCGCCTTTCGTCGGAAAGGATGCCTTTTCCTCTGCATCCGACTACTGTTCGGTGACCGCGCCTCTATCTTGTGGCTTATACTACCACGGCAAGACTGAAATGTCAATAGAAAAAATAAAAATACGTAAAATTATGCAGAAAAAATGTATAATGTTAAAGCTCCCCGTGCTCAACGGGGAGCTTTGAGAGCTGCTTAGGCGTAAAACTTTTGTCTTACAGTGTCTATATTCTGCTTGGGAGCCTGCTCGGAGGCATACCAGCCCTTGGCACTCATCTTCTGGTAGATGGCGTTCTGGGAGCAGAGACTGTCTTCAAGGCTCTTGTCAAATGCACCGCGCACGTTTGCGGTACTTGATTCCACCGTGCCGTGGAGATAGAGGTCGCAAGCGCCCTTGATATTGAGCAGCAGATCCTCCATAACGGTTCTGTCGTCCATACTTTTTTCCTCCTTAAAGCAGCTGTAAAAACATATTAAAGGTCTGGTTGTGACGGTCGAGCTGCTGTTGGGCAAAGGTCTTAAGCTCGTTGTCACTGAGCTTTCCGATAGCATTCTGATACTGGGTAATCAAAAATTTTTCGTGAGAGAGGGCGTCTTCAATATACATAAGCTCTTTGGGACTCATAATAAAATCACCTCGTAAACAGTATCACACATTATCAAAAGAAATATACGCTGAAAAATAAAACGAAATTCAAGAAGGCGAATGCTGTATAATTAAGCAAAGTTAATAGTTGCTATTTTCTTGGAAATATGGTATCATATATCAAATAATGCCCTTTAAGGCTGTTTGTGCAAGGATGTGATACAATGCAATATACTGGTTTCCCGAAAGGAGTATGTTCCTCGGAGATGACCGTTGAGCTGGTTAACGGAAAGATATCTAACGTCTACGTCAAAGGCGGCTGTAACGGAAATCTTAAAGGAATATGCAGTCTTCTTCAGGGCATGGACGCCCATGATGCCATCGACCGTCTTTCCGGCATCCGTTGCGGAAGCAAGCAGACCAGCTGTCCCGATCAGCTCTCAAAGGTGATCGGTGAGGCTCTCGAGGCTGAAGCCGCCGAAAAATAAAAGGGGAGACCCCTCTTTGGAAGGCAAAAAATGCTTATAATACCACAACATTACAGATCAAAGCTCGGTATAAGAGATACCGAGCGTGCAATAAAGACCGCCAAGGACGGCTTTGAAAAGCGTCTGGCAAAGGCTCTTAACCTCGAAAGAGTGTCCGCACCCATTTTCGTCGAGAGAACGTCCGGTCTTAACGACGACCTCAACGGTGTTGAAAGACCCGTCAGATTTGATTCGCCGGGACTTTCCGATGAGATCGAGATAGTTCACTCCCTTGCCAAGTGGAAGCGCTCTGCTTTGGCAAGATACGGCTTTAAGCCGGGTGAGGGACTCTATACAGATATGAATGCTATCCGTCGGGATGAAGAGACCGACAACCTGCACTCCATTTACGTTGACCAGTGGGACTGGGAGAAGGTCATAGAGCGCTCTGATCGCACCTTTGATACCCTCAGATCTGCCGTTACGTCGATAATCGATACACTCAAGCAGACCGAGGAGGAGCTTTGCTCGGGATTTGATCTCGAGCCTGCCGTGACAGAGGACGTGTTTTTCGTGAGCTCGGAGGAGCTTTTGAAGACCTGGCCGGAGCTTACCCCAAAACAGCGTGAGGATGCGATCTGCAGGGAGAAAAAGACCGTCTTTATTTCCCAGATAGGAAAGACCCTTTCCGACGGAAGCAGGCACGACGGACGTGCGCCCGACTATGACGATTGGGAGCTTAACGGCGATATCCTCGTTTGGTATCCGCTTCTTGACCGCTCTGTCGAGCTTTCAAGTATGGGTGTCCGTGTTGATGAGGAAAGCCTCCTTCGCCAGCTTAAGGCGGCAAACTGCCTTGACAGAAAAGAGCTTGGCTATCACAAGGCACTCTTGAACGGTCAGCTTCCATACACCGTCGGCGGCGGTATAGGCCAGTCCAGGCTTTGTATGGTCCTGCTTGGAAAGGCGCATATAGGTGAGGTCCAGGCCTCGCTTTGGCCCGAGCAGATGCACACTGTCTGCGCCGAACACGGAATCGATCTATTGTAAAAGAGGAATATAAAATGAAACTTACGAAGATTAGAGAAATAATAAGCGCACCCCAAAGCTATACCGACGGAGAGATAACCGTTGGGGGATGGGTACGCACTATCCGTGCGTCCTCTGCCATAGGATTTATGGAGATCAACGACGGAAGCGCTTTCAAGACCCTCCAGGTCGTGCTTTCGAGCGATTCGCTGGAAAACTTCCAGACCGTTTCAAAATACAACGTAGGTGCAGCCGTCGTAGTAAGCGGTAAGCTTGTTATGACTCCCGAGGCCAAACAGCCCTTCGAGCTTCAGGCTGCCAAGGTCGAGCTTGAGGGTGCCTCAACTCCCGATTATCCTCTCCAGAAGAAAAAGCATTCTATGGAGTACCTCCGCACCATTGCCCACCTCCGTCCGAGGACCAACACCTTCAACGCCGTGTTCCGTGTGAGAAGCGAAGCGGCCTTTGCTATCCATCGCTTCTTCCACGACAGAGGATTTGTCTACGTTCATACTCCGCTTATAACCGGAAGTGACTGTGAGGGTGCAGGTGAGATGTTCAGGGTGACCACCCTTGATCTCAACGACATCCCCCGCAAGGAGGACGGAAGCGTCGATTACGCCGCCGACTTCTTTGGAAAGTCCACCAACCTGACCGTTTCGGGTCAGCTTGAGGGCGAGACCTACGCTATGGCATTTGGCAACATATACACCTTCGGCCCGACCTTCCGTGCCGAAAACTCCAACACCGCCCGTCATGCCGCAGAGTTCTGGATGATCGAGCCGGAGATCGCCTTTGCCGAGCTTTCGGACAATATGGAGCTTGCCGATTCCATGCTCAAATACGTCGTATCGCACCTGCTTGAGGTATGTCACGACGAGCTGGAGTTCTTTAACAAGTTCTACGATACCTCTCTTATCGACAGACTTACTGCCTTTGTAGGTACACCTGCGGCTCACGTGACCTATACCGAGGCCATTGAGATACTCGAGGCACACAAGGATCGCTTTGACTACCCCGTATACTGGGGATGCGACCTCCAGACCGAGCACGAAAGATATCTTGCAGAGGAATACTTCAAGGGTCCGGTCTTCGTTACCGACTATCCCAAGGAGATAAAATCCTTCTATATGCGCTTAAACGACGACGGTAAGACCGTTGCGGCTATGGATATGCTCGTTCCCGGTGTCGGCGAGATCATCGGCGGAAGCCAAAGAGAAGAGCGTCTTGACCTCCTACTTGAGAGAATGAACGAGCTTGGTCTTGCCGAAGAAGACTATTGGTGGTATCTTGACCTGCGCCGTTACGGCGGCACCAAGCACGCCGGATACGGTCTCGGTTTCGAGAGGCTGATAATGTACGTCACCGGTATTCCCAACATCCGTGACGTCATACCTTATCCCAGAACGGTAGGAACCGCAGAGTTTTAAACCGCAAAAGAGTCTGTTCAAAAAGCTTAAAGTAAACGAGGAATAAAGCAAATGCATCCATATAGCAGCCTGACGATGGCACAATTACAACAGGAATCGGAGATACTCAAAGCACGCTTTGAGGAATACAAAGGAAGGGGTCTTAAGCTGAATATGGCCAGAGGAGTACCTTCTCCGGCACAGCTTGACCTTTCGCAGGATATGATGAGCTGCCTTGGCGGTGCAGATGACTGTATCTGCGACGGCGTTGAGGCGAGAAACTACGGCCTTCCCGAGGGACTTCCCGCGGCAAAACAGCTTTTTGCCGAAATACTGGGTGTGAATGCCGAGCAGGTGATAGTCGGAAACAATTCGAGCCTTAATATGATGCACGATATGATCATGAGAGGCTTTTGTTTCGGTTTCGGCGGATGCAAGCCTTGGTTTCAGCAGGGCAGGGTAAAGTTTATCTGTCCGGTACCGGGATATGACCGACACTTTGCCATCTGCGAAAACCTCGGTATAGAGATGATCCCCATAAGAATGACCCCCGACGGTCCCGATATGGATGCTGTGAGGGAGCTTGTAAAGGACGAAAGCGTCAAGGGAATGTGGAACATTCCCAAGTACTCCAATCCCACCGGATATACCTATTCCGATGAAACGGTAAAGGCCTTGGCTTCTTTGAAGCCTGCTGCAAAGGATTTCAGAATATTCTGGGACAACGCTTATTGCGTCCACGATCTGACCGATGAAGGCGACCGTCTTGCCGATATAATGTCCCTTGCCGAGGCCGCAGGTAATGAAAATATGGTCTTTATGTTTGCCTCTACCTCCAAGATGAGCTTTCCCGGAGCGGGCATAGCTTGTGCCGTAGTAGGCAAGGGCGACCTCCCTTATGTCAGAAAGCTTATCGGGATCCAGAGCATCTGCCCCGACAAGCTCAATCAGCTTCGCCACGTCCGTTATTTCAAGGACGGTAACGGTGTTAAAGAGCATATGAAAAAGCATGCCGAGATCATTCGCCCCAAGTTCGAAGCCGTACAAAACGCATTTACTGCCGAGCTTGAAGGCTGCGGCATTGCAAGCTGGACACGTCCCAACGGCGGATACTTTATAAGCCTTGACGTGCTGAATGGTACTGCCTCACGTGTGATAGGTCTTGCAGCGGAAGCGGGACTTCTGCTTACACCTGCGGGCTCGACCTGGCCTTATCACAATGACCCCGACGATTCCAACATCCGCATTGCTCCGACCTATCCTTCGGTCGACGATATAAAGCTTGCCGCCGAGATAATTGCGGTGTGCGTAAAGCTTGCGGCGGTCGAAAAGATCATATCTGCAAAGGAGTGCTGAAGATGACCGATAGGTATGAAAGTCCGTTTTCCCAGCGTTGGGCGAGTGAAGAGATGCTCGGCATCTTTTCGGACGATACCAAATTCCGTACCTGGCGTAAGCTGTGGATAGCGCTTGCGAAGGGGGAGAAGGCCCTCGGTCTGAATATCACCGACGAGCAGATAGCGGAGCTTGAGGCGAACAGGGATGATATCAACTACGCAGATGCCGCCGAGCGTGAAAAAGCTATAAGACACGACGTTATGGCACACGTTTACGCCTATGGACTGCAGTGCCCCAATGCAAAGGGTATAATCCATCTGGGTGCAACAAGCTGCTACGTCTGTGACAATACGGATATTATTCTTGTGCGTGAGGCGCTGCTCCTTGTAAAGAAGAAGTTACTTGCCGTAATTTCCAATCTTGCTGACTTTGCCCAAAGGTATAAGGCTCTCCCGACCCTTGGATTTACCCACTTTCAGCCGGCCCAGCTGACGACGGTGGGTAAGCGTGCAACCCTTTGGCTTGCCGATTTTATCAAGGACGTATCGGAGATAGATTACCGTCTGTCCTGCCTTAAGCTCAGGGGTGCAAAGGGCACCACCGGCAGCCAGGCAAGCTTCCTTGAGCTCTTTGACGGAGACGGTAAAAAGGTAGCGGCTTTGGATGCCGATATAGCAAGAGCGTTTGGCTTTGCAGGTACGGAAGCGGTCACCGGTCAGACCTATTCACGTAAGATCGACGCCCAGATCGCCGCTACACTTGCCGGTGTTGCGGCCAGTGCCTCCAAGTTTGCAACCGATATGCGGCTCCTCCAGTCTATGAAGGAGCTTGAAGAGCCCTTTGAAAAGAGCCAGGTAGGCTCTTCGGCAATGCCCTATAAACGCAATCCCATGCGCTCGGAGCGTGTCTGTTCTCTTGCAAGATACGTTACCGTGACCTCGCAGAATGCATTCCAGACTGCTTCCGTTCAGTGGCTTGAGCGGACTCTCGACGACTCGGCAAACCGCCGTGTCATCATTCCCGAGCTGTTCCTTGCGGTCGATGCGATCCTTGAGATATGCGCCAACGTAAGCGGCGGGATTGTGGTATACGACAAGGTCATCAGAGCGCACATTGATAATGAGCTTCCGTTTATGGCAAGCGAGAATATCATGATGAATGCCGTCAAGGCCGGCGGAGACCGTCAGGTGCTCCACGAAAAGATCCGTGAGTGCGCTATGGAGGCAGGCAAGCGGGTCAAGGAGCAGGGTCTTGACAACGATCTGCTTTCCCGCATAGAGGCTGATCCCGCATTCGGGCTTGACAGAGAAGCCATCGATTCGCTTATGGACCCCTCTTTGTATATCGGACGATGTGTCGAACAGGTCGAAGAAATGCTTGAAAACGAGGTCAAACCCGTTTTGGCAGATTTCGACACAAAGGGACTGCATCTTTCGGGCCTTAAGGTCTAAAGTGTATAGAAAAGTCTCCGCAGATACTTGCAAACGGAGAAAATGTTTGGTATAATTTTCTTGTGAAATTTGGGCACAGCCCTTTGTATATCATTAGGAGGAAAAATAAAATGGAAAAAAAGAATGTTCTTAGCGCAAAATCCCTTGGCATTATTGCCTTTGTACTTGCACTGATCACTTCTGCAAGCTTCAACGTTACTGCAGCACTCATCATCGCAGTGTTCTTCCTGGTTCTTGCCTTCACCGAAGACGGTACCGACGGTAAGGTCACCGTTCTGAGCGCACTCTACCTTGTTCTTGCAGGCGGACTTGTAAGATTCGTTCTTGCCCGCATCTTCGGTATCTTCTTCCAGATATTCCAGTGGGCCGATTCCTACAAGGCCATCAACGTCTTTAATGACATTTCCACCTGCATCGGATTCGTCGTTACCATCGCCGTTGCTCTGTTTGCTGTTGTTGCGATAGTTAACCTCATTGCCGGCAAGGCCGTTAAGATCCCCTTTGTTACCGAGTTTGCCGCTTCCACCATCGGAATCGTTATGCCCAAGGCTCCCAAGGCACCCAAGGCTGCTCCCGCTGCCGAAGGCTGGACCTGCGAGTGCGGCAAGACCAACACCGGTGCATTCTGCGCCAACTGCGGAAAGCCCAAGCAGTAAAGCTCTTTGAGGGTCGAGTACTATGCTTTGTGTAAACTGTGGAACCGAGCTTAAGGATGGCACCCTGTTTTGCGTAAACTGCGGTTTTAAGCAGCCGCAGGAGTCTGATGTTCAGGAAAATAAGCCCGTGGCCGAAGAGACTGTTTCGGAAGAAAACGCAGTTGAAGAAAACGTATCTGCAGAGACCGTAGATACCGATGCGCCGGAGGGTGAGATGGTCTTTCCCGAGGGTGAGGCTGCTCCCGAGGTGGTCGATATTCCCCAAGAGACCGAATCCGTCAACGAGCCGGAGCTTGCAGAGGATGCACCTGTCGTCGTTGTTCCTGCAGAGAAGACTGCCGCAGAGCTTAAGGCTGAGATAGCTCGGATCAAGAAGGCCGCCAAAGCCGCAAAGCGTGAGGAGCAGTCCGAAGCTGCCAGAGGCAGAGTGATCTCTGCATGGCTGTATGCGCTTTTACTGATAGTCGGAGCGATTCCCGTGATAGGGATCATCGTTCACCTTATCATTATGGCCACTGTAAAGAACCCTAACCTCAGGAACTTCTCAATGACCGTCGTCATTATATCCCTCGTATTTGTGATCCTTGTTCTTATCGGTGCCATTTTTGGCTGGATATTCCTGGATAAGATCGAGGCATTCTTCCTTGAGAATAACTTTAAGATCGGTGATCTTATATTCTCCGTCGTAAAAAAATGATCTGATTCAAAAGGGCGGGGGCATAGCATATGCCCCCGTCTTTTGGTATAAAAGGAGGCTTGCACCATGCAAGATATTTTACAGCGTTTAAACCCCGTATGGAATGACGGTGGACTTGCGTACAAGGAATCCGTTTGTTTTATTGAGGAAAACGGCAGTATTACCGCAGGAACGTACTATTCTGCGGAAAAGATCATGTCGCTGACCTCTGCCGATGAGACCGTTGAATACGTTTTGGGTGAGGACTATCTGTTTGAAGACGGTCGGCTGGTCTTGACCGCAAACAGCCGTATTCCGTATTTTACGCAGGCAGAGCTTTATCCGTCCGAGGCAACCGAAAAAAGCTATGGCGGAAAGGATCCTATTCCACTCGTTATTTTCGGAGAAGGAACCTTTTTCCACTCCTATCAGTGCTCTGTTACCTATCTGCACAGCGACACGTGGCGAGGAGACCTGCCCCAGGTTGGTGCATACCGTCTTAAGAGGACAAGCTCCATACTCCAAAACGGCGACCCTCTTAAGCTTCTTGTATACGGCGACAGTATACCTGCGGGCGGCAACGCAAGCGGATGTACGGGGATCGAGCCGTATCAGCCTGCATTCGGTGAGCTTATCGCCGAAGGGATAAGAGAAAAATGCGGTTGTGAGGTCGAATGCATAAATACCGCCGTAGGTGGCACTGCTACACCCTGGGCCCTTGAAGAGGTCGAGGAACGAGCAGTGAGACACCATCCCGACCTTGCAATAATCGCCTTCGGAATGAACGACGGCAGCGGAAACATTCCTCCGCAGGACTTCCGTAACAATATAAAGGGTATAATAGACGCTATCCGCCGCGAATCTCCCGACTGTGAGTTTATTCTTTTCAGCTCGATACTTCCCAATGCCGAGTCCTGCCTTGCACGGATCCAGGGCGAATATCCTCCGGTGCTTCGGTCGTTGGAGGATCGGGGCGTGGTTCTTGCGGATATGTATAGCGTACACGCCGAACTGCTCAGCGCAAAACGCTACATAGATATGACCGGTAACAACGTCAACCATCCAAATGACTACGTCCACCGTGTGTATGCCCAGATCGCACTTTGTGCGCTCGGCATTTAATGCAAAGAATACATACTTTTCTTCAGAGCACCTTAATATTTGTGCAATCGGCTATTGTATATAACTGTCGGAAATGGTATAATTTATTAAGGTAAAGTGATAAAGCGATAAAGTGAGTGACGCCAATGTATACAGCCCGAGACCTTTTTTCGGGACGCAGAGAGATCATGACTGCCATCGAAAGGAATATAAGCAACTGCTATAAGCAGAGGGGATATACCGAAATATCAACGCCGATGCTTGAGGAGTTTTCCATGTTCTCCGGAAGCAATACTCCGTTGGACTCCAAGAGAACGTTTAAGCTTATCGATGACGGCGAAATAATGGTCATACGTCCGGATTCAACTGCACCTATAGGGAGAATAGTTGCGACAAAGATATCGGATCAACCGCTTCCCCTTCGTTTAAGGTACAGCCAAGAGGTGCTTATTGCGGGAAGTGACTGCACCGAGACGTCACAGTGCGGCATTGAGCTTATCGGTGCGGACGGTATCCGTGCTGACGTGGAGCTTATTGAGACTGCGGTAGCCGCATTGGATGCGGCAGGTGCGGAGGGCTTCAAGATTGAGCTTGGACATGCGGGCATATTCAGAAACCTGATAAAGGACATTCCTCTTACCAAGGAAGACACCGAGAGGCTGCGCCGAGCGATAGAGGTCAAGAATACGGCAGAGGTAAACCGTGTCCTTGACGGATACGGCGGATATGAAACGGCGGCTATAAGAAGGCTTCCAAGACTTTTCGGAGGCCGTGAGGTGTTTGCACAGGCAAGAGAGCTTATCCTTCAGCCCGAAGCGGCAGAGGCCGTGAAATACCTTGAAAGTGTGTATTCGATGCTTGAAGACATAGGCTGCGGAGAATACATTATGGCCGATCTTGCTCTTGTTAACAACATGAACTACTACACCGGGGTCATTCTCGGCGCGTATGCCGAAGGCAGTGGTGAAAGGGTACTTTCCGGCGGAAGGTATGACGGCCTTCTTGAACATTACGGCAAGAATCTGTCTGCTACGGGATTTGCCGTTAACCTTGACGCCCTGTGCCGCACTCTTGATCGAGAGGTCAAGACCGTGTCCGATATTATGGTTTGGTATGCCGAAGGCAGAGCAGAACGTGCCTACAGCCTTTCGGATGAACTGAGAAGAGACGGTAAAACCGTCGAGCTTTCTACATTTGAAAGCCTTGAGAAGAGCATATCGACCGCTAAGGACAAGGGTATACCATGTCTTATTGCGATAGACTCGGATGAGAGGTATCTTAAGAACGGAGTGGATTTTTAACCGTGACACCCATCAGGATTGCAATAACAAAAGGAAGATTACTTGACTCATCGGTTGCGATGTTTAAACGTATGGGCATTGAATGCGAGGCCCTTGAAAAGCCCGGGCGCAGGCTGATACTTCCCCTTGACGGCGGACGCATAGAAGCCGTGCTTGCAAAGGGCGAGGACGTCGTTACATACGTGGATCACGGTGTGTGCGATATGGGAATTGTCGGCAAGGATACGCTTGAAGAGCATCCCTGCGGCGTTTTTGAGGTGCTTGACCTTGGATTCGGTAAATGCCGAATGGCAGTTGCGGGTCGTCCCGACAGCGGATTCTTCTCCTCTGGCGGAGAACGTACGGCTGCCACAAAGTATGACTCTATTGCGAGGGCGTACTTTAAGCAAAAGGGAATGGACGTCAGACTTATACATATATCCGGTTCGGTAGAACTGGCCCCCTTACTGGGGCTTTCGGACGTTATAGTTGATATCGTCGAGACGGGGGATACCCTCCGTGCAAACGGTCTTGAGGTACTTGAGGAGGTTTGTCCTCTTTCGGCAAGACTTATAATCAATCCTGCGGCAATGAAGCTGCGAAAATCCGAGCTTGATGCCTTGACTGCGAAAATGGAGGCAAACCTTAAATGATAAACATTGGAATATATGATCTTGCGGCTTCAAAGGAAAGGCTTGCTGCGATGAAAAGCAGGGCAGGCGAGTTGAACGCCGATATTAACGTCGCTGTTGCGGGTGTGCTTGAGGACGTCAGAAAAAGAGGAGACGCCGCACTTAAGGAATATACCAGACGCTTTGACGGTGTTGACGTTGTAAACTTCGAGCTTGACAAGCGTGAGCTTGAAAAGGCAAAGGCCGCCGCAGATCCTAAATTTGTTGCCGCACTTGAAAAAGCCGCTGAACGTATAGCGGCATTCCATCGCCGTCAGCTTAGCAAAAGCTGGAGCTATACCGAAGAAAACGGCACAAAGCTCGGACAGATCTCACGCGGACTTTCACGTGTAGGCGTATACGTACCGGGCGGTACCGCCGCATATCCCTCGTCAGTCCTTATGAACATTATTCCTGCGAAGGTTGCAGGGGTAGAGGAGATCATCGTTTGCACACCTCCCTTCAGAGATCACGCATCAAAGAACTCTATCCTTACCGCCGCAGCTATTGCGGGTGCTGACAGAGTTATAACTGCAGGCGGCGCACAGGCTGTTGCGGCGCTAGCATACGGCACCGAGAGTATTCCTGCCGTTGACAAGATTACCGGTCCAGGCAATGCCTACGTCGCCGCTGCAAAGCGGATGGTGTACGGAATCGTAGATATAGATATGGTTGCAGGCCCGAGCGAGATACTTCTCATAGCTGATGAGACAGCCGATCCCAAGTTCGCTGCCGCCGACCTTTTGTCACAGGCCGAGCATGACAGACTTGCTTCTTCGATAATGGTCACTACCTCTCTTTCACTTGCGGAAAAGACGGCTGCCGAGCTTGCCGCTATGGCGGAGAAGCTCCCGAGACGTGACATCGTTGCCGATTCCATAACTCAGTTTGGAGCAATAATCGTCTGCCCCAAGATAGACGATGCGATCGACCTTGCTAACTCCATTGCTCCTGAGCATCTTGAGATAATGACTGCAGACCCCGAGGCTGTGCTTGCAAAGATCAAAAATGCGGGCTCGGTGTTCCTTGGAAGCATGTCTCCCGAGCCCTTGGGAGACTATATGGCAGGCCCCAACCACGTTCTTCCGACGGGAGGTACGGCGAGATTCTATTCACCTCTTTCGGTCGAGAGCTTTACAAAGCGTCAAAGCTTCATCTATGCTTCCGAAAAGCTTTTAAAGGAGCTTGCGGACGACGTCGTACTGCTTGCCCAAACGGAGGGTCTTGAGGCACACGCCAACTCCGTACGTGTCCGCAAAGAGGTGATCTGATTGGAGCTTATACCCGAAAAAGTTAAGAAAATGAAGCCATACGGCTTTGAAAACGCTGAAAATTGCACGGTCAGACTGGATGCAAACGAGAGCTTTGTGCCTCTTCCGCAGCATATAAGGGATGAGATCGCGGATATTGCAGGCAGACTTGCCTATAACCGCTATCCCGACAGTCTGTCTACTGCGGCAATAACGGCATATTCCAAATACATAGGAATACCAAAGGAGCTTATAACGGCAGGAAACGGCTCGGATGAGCTTATAAATATTATAATTTCCTCGCTGATGGACAGCGGAGATAAGCTTCTTGTCGCCGATCCCGATTTTTCGATGTACAGGTTCTATGCCTCGGTGGCCCAGGTCGAGGTCATGTCTGCTCCTAAAAATGCAGACATGACAATAGATCTTGGAAAACTCAGAGAGACCGTTCAAAGAGAAAAGCCCAAGGCGGTCATCTTCTCAAATCCCTGCTCTCCGACGGGGCAGGGGATATCTGCCGAGGATATGCTCTCTCTTACCGATCATCCCTGCCTTTGGATAGTTGACGAGGCATATATGGATTTTTGGGATCAGAGCATCGTTTCCGAGGCTGTAAAGCGTGACAATATAATCGTTCTTCGCACCTGCTCCAAGGCCTTTGGACTTGCGGGTATACGCCTTGGCTTTGCCATTTCCAACCCGACGCTCACCGAAGCCATGAGAAAGGCAAAATCACCTGCAAACGTCAACTCCTTTACCGATGCCGTGGCGGCCGCCGTTTTAAGCGATAGCGAATATATTTCAAATGCGATATCACAAATTAAGGAATCTGCAAGAGCTTTATATAACGAGCTGTGCGGCTTGCTTGACGGAAAAGGACTATACACTGTGTATACTACGAAGGCAAACTTCGTGTATCTTACCGTGTGTAACGATGCAAAGAAGTACGATCTTGCGGCATATCTCAGAAAAAACGGGATACTTATACGTCGTTTGGGCGACGACCTGAGAATAACCGCAGGAACCGTTGATGAGAATCGCTCTCTTATAAACTGTATAAAACAGTGGCTGACGGAGGTAGTAAAATGAGAATCGGAGAAGAAAAAAGGACGAGCCGTGAGACTGATATTACAGTAAGTATAGATCTTGACGGCTGCGGCAAAACGGATATACAGACCGGAATAGGTTTTTTCGACCATATGCTTACAGCTTTTGCTCTCCACGGCGGCTTTAATGCCGAAATAATGGCCAAGGGCGATCTCGAGGTAGATATGCATCATACCGTTGAGGATGCGGGAATCGTTCTCGGAAGGGCTTTTGCATCGGCGCTTGGCGACAAGAGCGGGATCAAACGCTTTGGCAGCTTTTTCGTTCCCATGGACGAAGCACTTGCCTTTTGCTCGGTCGATATAAGCGGAAGACCCTACCTTGTGTTTGAGGATGCCGGTCTTTCGCAGAAGAATATGCCGGGATTCGATACGGCACTCGTTTCGGAGTTTTTCCGTGCGTTTGCCTTTAACGCAGGAATAACACTGCATCTTCGTATTATGTACGGAAATAACGCCCACCACATGGTCGAGGCGGCCTTTAAGGCTGTCGCAAGAGCACTTTCCGAAGCAGTATCCGTCGATGCCCGTCCAAACAGCACCAAGGGCGGACTGGGAATATGATAGGAATAATTGACTACGGCGCAGGTAATCTCAAAAGCGTAATTAACGCATTTGCATCGCTCGGAACCGATGTCGGCGTTATATGTAGGGAGAAAGAGCTTGAGCGTTGCTCGGGACTTGTTCTGCCGGGAGTGGGAGCCTTTCCTGCCGCAATGCGGAGACTTAACGATTCCAGGCTCGTAGGACCGTTGAAAGACGCTGTCTCCAATGGCATTCCGCTTCTTGGGGTATGCCTTGGAATGCAGATGCTTTTTGAATCGAGCAGTGAATTTGAGACGACCGAAGGCCTTGGGCTTTTAGAGGGCAGTATCCGTCCGATAAACGGCGGCGGACTGCCCATTCCGCATATGGGCTGGAACTCGCTTCGGTTGAATTTCGAAACGCCGGTACTTGGTGCGGAAGGCGAGGGTAGGTACGTCTATTTTGTCCATTCGTTTATGGCTGACTGCCCAAAGGACGAGGTTGCTGCTTATACCGACTACGGCGAGCCTGTTCCTGCACTTGTTAACCGAGGAAAGGTTTTCGGAGCACAGTTCCATCCTGAAAAAAGCTCCGACTTCGGAATAGAAATTCTCAGAAAATTTTGCTCATTTTGCTGAAAAATGTCAGCAAATATGTTATAATGACAGAGGGTGCCTGAAATGCTTGCAAAACGTATAATTCCCTGCCTTGACGTCAAAGACGGACGTGTCGTTAAGGGCGTTAATTTTGTCAATCTTCGGGACGTAGGAGATCCTGTTGAGGCTGCGAAGTATTATAACGCCGAGGGCGCCGACGAGCTTGTGTTTCTCGATATCACCGCCACGCATGAAAACCGTGCTACCGTCGCAGACGTAATAGAGCGCACTGCAAGAGAGGTGTTTATCCCGCTGACTGTTGGCGGCGGAATACGCACTATCGACGATTTCCGACTTCTTTTGCGTGCGGGAGCTGATAAAATATCCGTAAATTCGGCAGCCGTCCGTAATCCTTTGCTTATTTCGGAGGCGGCCGACATATTTGGCAGTCAGTGCGTGGTCGTAGCTATTGACGGTAAAAAGATGGCGGACGGAAGCTTCCACGTCGTTGTCAACGGCGGACGGATCGACACGGGTCTTGATGCCGTAGAGTGGGCAATAAAGGCCAAGGAACTTGGCGCAGGCGAGCTTTTGGTGACGTCAATGGATGCCGACGGCACCAAAAACGGATTCGATATCGAAATGCTGGGAGCAATAACCTCTGCGGTAAATATTCCCGTCATCGCCTCGGGTGGTGCGGGCAGTAAGGAGCATTTCAAAGACGTATTTACTCAAACGGGCGTGTCTGCAGCGCTTGCTGCATCGCTGTTCCATTTCAAGGAACTTACAGTCGGAGGACTTAAGGAATATCTTGACCAAAACGGTATACCCGTAAGGAGAGGATAGATCAATGAAAAAAGAGTTTGAACAGATATTTGAGCTGTGTGATCTCGTGCCGGCTATCATCCAGGACGATGAAAGCGGAGAGGTACTGATGCTTGCCTATATGAACAGAGAATCCTTTGCAAGGACTCTCGAAACGGGCAGGACCTGGTTCTTCAGCCGTTCAAGAGGCTGTCTGTGGAACAAGGGAGAGACCTCCGGTAACTTCCAAAATGTAGTGTCAATGCACATCGACTGCGACAGTGACGCTATACTCGTCAAAGTAAAGCCCATGGGTCCTGCATGCCACACCGGAAACAGAAGCTGCTTTTACAGGAGGGTCAAGTAATGGACAGATTGAAGACTATGTGGGATATAGTCCTTGAAAGAAAGGATCACCACGACGAAAAATCCTATACGGGATACCTCTTTGAAAGCGGGCTTGATAAGATACTTAAAAAGGTCGCAGAAGAGACGGGTGAGACCATAATAGCCGCAAAAAACGACGATAACAGCGCTCTTTGCGGTGAGGTCTGCGACCTTATATACCATCTTTTCGTGATGATGGCACAAAAGGGACTGAGTCTTGAAGAGGTTCTTGAGGAAACGCAGACAAGAAATGAAAAAATGGGAAACCTTAAGCAGTTCAAGCAGGTAGACAGACTGTCGTGATCGGAGGAAATAAAAATGCGTCTCGAAGATTACCATCCCATAAGTGAACTTGTCGTTCCCGAGCATATCGTTTCAAAACCGTCTTTTCCCGTGTTTGACGCGCACAGCCACTGGGGAAAGCTGCTTTTGGGTGATTCCTATCCCGAGCAGTACGATACCAAGGAAGTTGTCGAAAAATTCAAAGAAATCGGCATCAAGGGTATGGTCAACCTTGACGGCTTCAGCGGTGCAGAGCTTGACAAAATGCTTGCAAAGACCGAGGAGTCCGATGGCTTTGTCAAGACCTTCGGAAACGTCGATATAACGCTCCTTGAACGCCCCGACTTTGAAAGCTATGTAAGACGCACTATCACCGAATCGAAGGCCAAGGGTATCTCCGGCCTTAAGTTTTGGAAGATCATAGGCCTTGAGCATAAGGATAGCACCGGAAAATACATACCGCCCAATGATCCGAGACTTCAGTGCATCTGGCAGACTGCGGCAGAGCTTGACCTGCCGGTGCTTTTCCACATCGCCGATCCGGTTGCCTTCTTTAAGACCATCGACAACCGCAACGAGCGTTGGGAGGAGCTTGGTGCGCATCCCGACTGGGCCTTCAATGCTCCCGAGCTTTACAGCTTTGAGACCTTGATGCAGATGCAATATGACCTTATTAAGTCAAATCCCAATACAACCTTCATAATCGCACACGTCGGAAGCTATTCCGAAAATCTCGGCGCAGTCGCAAAGTGGCTTGACGAGCTTCCGAATATGAATATCGATATCGCCGCAAGAATAGGCGAGCTTGGCAGACAGCCGTATACCTCAAAGGCGTTCCTTACCAAATATGCTGATCGGGTGCTTTTTGGGACCGACTGTACCCCGACTATGCCAACCGGCGTCTTCAATATCACCTACCGTTTCCTTGAGACGATGGACGAGTACTTCCCCTACGATGACACTCCCGACGGAGCGCAGGGCAGATGGCGTATATACGGAGTCGGACTTGACGACGTAACGCTTGAGAAGATCTACTATAAAAATGCCGAGAGACTTATAAAATAATACATATATTAAGAGAGGTTACCGGAAAATGAGTAAGACTTATACCGAGATGAAAGCCCAGTATGCGGCACTTAACCGCACAGCAGAGTACATTCAGAATCGCATCAACATAATAGGTCGTTATCTCAACGAGGGACAGTGCCGTATTATGGCTTTTCTTGGAAGCGGCTCAAGCTATTCCGTTGCCAAATCCTGCGAGGCCATATATCGCGATATGAACTGCGGTGCGGCCGCATCTTACGCATCCGGTGACGTTATGCTTAATGCAGAACGCTATGCAGAGGCCCTGGATAACGGTGTTATAGTTGCCATAACCCGTTCCGGAAGCACAAGCGAGGTGCTTAACGCCATCGCCGAGGTAAAAAAACGTGCTACCGTCAGGGTCATTGCCATAACCTGCGTTGAAGATTCTCCTATAAAGGACATTGCCGACCTCACCCTTGAGCTTCCCTGGGCGTTTGACGAAAGTGTCTGCCAGACCCGCACCGTATCGAATATGTACCTTGCAGGCGCAATGATAGCGGTCGGAATTGCAGGGAAATCGGTCGTGCTCCGCCGTATTGAGGAGAGTGTAGCAAAGCTCGAGGCATACTCCAACTCCATCGAGGCCACCTTCCTTTCTCTTGCAAAGGAACGCTGGGACAGCGCAGTAGTGCTTGCGGACGGTGAAATGGCAGGTATTGCCGAAGAGGGCGCTCTTGCCTTCAAGGAGATCTGTCAGGTGCCGTCCAACTCCTACGGACTGCTCGACTGCCGTCACGGTCCGATGGTCGTTATGGGCAAGGGTACTCTTATAATTGCCTGCGCCGTAAAGGACGGAGAGTACGAAAGAAAGCTTATTGCAGATCTCACCGCAAAGCATGCTACCGTCGTGACCTTTACCGACCTTCCCGCTGAGTTCCCAAACACCTACAGCAACTTCTCCTTCGGTCAGGAGCTTGATCCGATAGTTCGTGCCATTGCTCTTTTGATAATCTGCCAGTATGCTTCCTACTACAAGGCACTTGTGAAGGGGCTCAACCCCGATGCTCCCGCAGGCCTTGATGCGTGGATAAAGCTCTGATGGAAAAGAAGTATGACGTTCTCGCCATCGGTGAGCTTAACGTAGATCTTATCCTCACCGGAATGGCTACTCTTCCGATCCCCGGAAGGGAGATAATTGCCGACAACTGTGCCCTGACTATGGGAAGCTCCACGGCGATATGTGCCGCAGGCATAGCAAAGCTTGGTCTTAAGACGGGCTTTGTCGGAAAGGTAGGGGATGACAGCTACGGGCGTGTCGCCTCGGATGCCTTGAGGGGATACGGCGTGGACCTTCAAAATCTTATCGTAGACCCCTCGATAGACACCGGCATTACCTGTCTATGGCGGCGAGAAACAATTCCGACCGCGCATTGCTTACCTATCTTGGCTCGATAGATTCTCTTAAGGCCGAAGAGGTCTCGGACGATATCTTGGCACAGACGAAGCATATCCACGTAGGCTCCTTCTTTCTCCAATCAAAGCTCCGCCCGGGGCTTGCCGATATGTTTGCCAGGGCGAAAAAGTTCGGCGTAACTACCTCGCTTGATGCCGGATGGGACGATACGGGATGTTGGGATTACGGAATACTTGACGTCCTTAAATACACCGATGTATTTCTTCCCAATGAGTCCGAGGCGCTGAATATAACAGGCAAGACCGACGTTGCCGAGGCGGCAAAGCAGCTTTCGACCTACTGCAAAATATGCGCTGTAAAATGCGGTGCCGACGGTGCTACGGTAGCCTGCGGGGGAGAAGTCAGAAGCTTTGCTACATACAAGGCGACACCCGTTGATACCACGGGAGCGGGGGACTCCTTCAATGCCGGCTTTATTTACGGATTTGTAAATGGGCTTGATATAGAAGGAAGTGCTCAAATGGGTAATGCATGCGGCTCTGTAAGCATAACTCGGTACGGCGGCGCATCCTCCTGCGCATCTCTTGACGATGCAAGAGGTGTCATATTAAACGGAAAAGTATAAAGCAAAACGGGCCCGCCACAGCGAGCCCGCCTTGTCTTATATTTGATGTCGGTTTAGAAGCCGCTTGATCGCTGCGGATTCGGAGATCACCTCTCCGTGCTCCTCCAGAAACACGGCAAACTCGGAGGGAGATGTGTCGAGCTCGTCGGCGAATTCGAAAAGAGCCTCAAGAGGTCCGTCGGCCGAAGCAAGATAGTATTCTCCCCGATATATGTATAGCTCGGAGCTGAGCTTTGCACACTCCCTTGGAAGTGCGGCTGCTCCGTCCAGCAGTGAATCGACGCAGGAAAACCTAAATACACGCCTTTGCGGAAAGACGTTATCTCTGTCGTTTACAAAAAGTATAAGTCCGCTGTCGTTTTCGAACAGCTCAAGACACAGAAAGGGTGCGTTTGATTCTATTCCGACGTTTTTTAAAAAATCGGTGTCCGACGAGATCAGTGACTTGCCCGGGTTCAGTCCGGAAAGCAGAGGCCTTTCAGACTGCTCAAGGAATATCACTGAGCTACTTGGACTTAACGTAAGCTTTTGCATACAGCTTTGACAGCTCCTTTTTTAAACATTATATCGTAACAATATCTGTTTGGGAAGTCCAAACTTTTTACCAAAAAGGGATAAAAATTACATTTGAGGTGCTAAAATGAAAAAAACAGTGGTTTTTCTTGCCGTGGCGATCCTTATTCTCCTTTGCGGATGCTCGGGTAACTCCTATCTGACAATAGATGGGAAGAGCGTTGAGCCGGAATGGGTATTAAAAATAGACGATTTTGAGATCGGTCTTGAAGAATACCGCTATTATTTTCTTAACCTGAAGCGCGGTGCGGGCCTTTCTGACGAGGAATGGACCGATGAGGCTGAAGAACAGCTTCGAAGCGATGCGGTGGAGTATATTCTTGTCAACTACGCTGTAGAAAAATATACCGCACAGATGGGCGTTGCACTCGACGATTCCGATATGGAGAAGGTTGAAAAAGAAATAGCAAAGATGATAAAGGACTGCGGCGGTAAGAAAAAATACCGTGAAACGCTTGCCTCAAACTATATGACCGAGGACATCTACCGTATGCTCGTTACCTCCTCGTTCCTTCAAAAAAAGCTCAACGATGTGATCTTTAACGGCGACGGTGTGCATGCTCTGTCCGAAGAGTCGGTCAGAGAAAAGATTGACAACGAATACATCCGTGTGCGTTATCTGATGCTCAAGCATGGAGACGGTAAGCAAGAGCAGGCTGAAAGCCTCCTTGCTCGCATACGTGCTGGAGAGGACTTTGTCAACCTCGTTAACTCCGAGGGTGAGGAATCCACGATGAACGGAAACCCTGACGGTATTTATTTCCGTGAGGGCATGGTCGAAGAGGGCTTTTACGACGTTGTTTCCGCTCTTGAGATCAACGCTATCAGCGATGTATACAACGGCGTCGACGGATACTATATTATCAAGCGCTTGCCCCTGGAGCAGGCCTACATAGATGAAAATATAGAGAACTTTATTGATCTTGAAAAGCAGAACATATTCTCCGTCGAGGTGGGTGCTATTGCCGATGCAATGAAGATAGAGTATTGCGACGTATACGAGCAGATAACCACCAAGACTCTCAAGTAAGCAGCTCTCCAAGCTCGCCAAACTTAAAAAAGCAGTACTCAACACCTCTTGAGTAGAGCAGGGAAAGCTTGTCTTGAAGCGACTCCCGACTTTCAAAGACGGTAAAGATCGTATCCTCACCGTCGGAGGCGTAAAAATAGTCGGCACAAAGAGCCTTTGAGCGGCATATCTTCGGTTTGAAGCGGGAGATGCTTTCACGTAATGATTCCTCAGAGAGCGTCCTGCTTATAGGTGTGCCGATCTTGGGGATCCGTGTCTGACGGCATATGCGTGAAATAAACACTGCTGCTCCGGATGGAATGCTGTTTAACCAGCCCTCTCCGAAAATTATCGGGTGGACGGGTGTTGAAAAGGGAAGGTCAGCCGTTGAAAAAAAGGACAGCGGAGTTTTTCCAAAGTGTTCTGCCTCGATATCGTTTGGTAATTCACCGTCAATGTCAAGGAATATACCGCTTGAGCCTTGGTTAAGGCACTCTCGGGACAGGGACTTGGCCGTTTGCGGCAGATATTGCCCGTAGACCCTGCAACATATTATATCGCAGGGCGAGGGGTCACCGGGACGGTAGAGTACGCCGTCAGCCATCTCCCAACCTACCTGCATTGTCAGATATCCGATATTTTTGGCACGCTGTGCATCAAATGGATGTACTGCGGCAACGAGCTTTGGTTTTGACATTATATCACCCCTTGATATAATATTAAGTTAAATTAAAGATATGACGGAGTGAATTGAGTGATAGGCATTTTCTATCCCGACCGAATGGTCGGTGAAATATACGACCTGTCCCTTTCCGAGCTTGCCTCGGAGGGTGTCAAGGCGATATTGTGTGATCTTGACGATACTCTTACCCCTTATTATGACACTACAACGCATCCCCGTCTTGAAGCCTGGATAGAAGAGGTCAAGGCCGCAGGCATAAAGCTTTGCATACTCTCAAACGGGAAAAAGGACAGAATTCTGCCTATGTGTAACCAGCTTGGCCTTGTCTGCCTGCCGATGTCCTGCAAGCCCCTGCCGTTTGGATATATCCGAGCTTTGCGCAAACTCGGACTCAAGCGTAAGGAGCTTGTATGTATCGGAGACCAGATCTTTACCGACGTGCTTGGCGGAAATCTGATGGGAATTCGAACCGTTCTTGTTGAACCCATAGCCTATAAGACAAGCTCTGTTGAGGTTAAAAAGCGCCAGATCGAAAAACGGTTCAGACGGGAGAAGGGTAAAAATGCGTGACCTTGCAATTTTCGGACCTGCGGGAAACGAAGAGGCTTTTAAAGCAGCAGGATATAAATCTACCCTCGATACGCCTGCGTATCTTTCGGAGATGGGGCTTGACGCCTATGAGTACCAGTGCGGCAGAGGCGTAAATATTACACCCGAGACGGCATTTAAGCTCGGCGAGGCGGCAAGGGAGAAGGGGATCGAGCTTTCCTTACACTCTCCGTACTATATTTCCATGTCGGGTATCGACCCCGAAAAACGCCTTGGCAGTATAAGGTACATCCTTGAGTCCGCAAGGGCTGTCAGTATGATGGGCGGAAAGCGTATAGTGGTACATACGGGCTCGGTGGCAAAGGGTGTCAGCAGGGAAGAGGCGCTTGCCCTTGCGTCTGATACGCTGTCCCGTGCGCTTGCGGCACTTGACGATGAAAAGCTTGACGTCACCGTCTGTATGGAGACAATGGGCAAGATAAACCAGCTTGGAACGCTTGACGAGGTGCTTTCGCTCTGCCGGGTCGATGAACGGGTCCTTCCCTGCGTTGACTTCGGACACCTGAATGCACGTACCCACGGGTCTATATCGGGGCTTTGCGATTATGAGCAGATGTACGATCGGATAGCCGATCAGATCGGCAGCTTCCGTGCGGCAAATATGCACGTACATTTTTCAAAGATAGAGTACAGTGCCGGCGGCGAAGTAAGGCATCTTACCTTTGAAGACGAGACCTTTGGTCCGAATTTTGAGCCCTTTGCCGAGATGCTTGCAAAAAAGGGAGCGACGCCTACGGTAATCTGCGAAAGCGCAGGCACGCAGGCAAGAGATGCCTTGAGTCTCAAACGGGCGTATTTATCGCTGAAATAGACATTATTATAGGTTGCTAGTGGAATATCATAATTAAATTTGAGCAAAGGCGAGGCACCGCGTTCCCATACAAAGAGCAGTCATGTTGAGTGATGAACCGCACAAAACAAAAGGATGTGTAGAAATTTCTACACATCCTTTTTCTGTCTATACGTGTTTTTAATGCTGCTTTACTTGGAAGCCGCATCGAGCGCAGAGGAAAGATCGGCGAGAATGTCCTCAATGTTTTCAAGACCGAGCGAGAGTCTGATAGTTCCTGCAGAGATTCCGGACGCCTTAAGCTGTTCGTCGGTGAGCTGAGAGTGGGTGGTAGATGCAGGGTGGCTTACGAGGCTGCGGGTGTCTCCGAGGTTTGCAACGTTCTGTATGAGCTTCAAGGAATCTATGAACTTTGCTCCGGCCTCACGTCCGCCCTTGATCTCAAAGCATATTACGCCGCCGTTTCCGTTGGGCAGAAGCTTCTGCCCGAGCTCGTAGTATCTGCTGGATTTGACGTAGGGGGAGAGAACACTTTCGACAAAGGGGTGATTCTCAAGGAACTCCGCAGCTGCCTTTGCATTTGCGCAGGAGCGATCCATACGCAGAGCAAGCGTCTCAAGTCCGCGCAGAAGCATAAAGGAGTTGAAGGGGGAGATCGTCACGCCGTAATCTCTCATTGCGCAGGTGCGAAGGTAGGCTACCAGTGCGGCATTTCCGAACATATCGGTAAAGGTTGCACCGTGATAGGATGGATTGGGCTGGGTGAACTGGGGATAACGTCCGCTGGCGACCCAGTCAAACTTACCGGAATCCACTATTATACCGCCCATTACGTCGCCGTGACCGGCAATGTGTTTTGTGGCACTGTGTACGACTATATCTGCACCGAGCTCGATGGGGCGGATAAGGTAGGGGGTGGTAAAGGTGCTGTCAACGATCAAGGGCAGACCGTGACGGTGGCATATGTCGGCAAGTGCGGGAATGTCGCAAAGATCGCAGGTAGGGTTGCCGACTGTTTCGACAAACACGGCACGAGTCCGTTCGTTTATGGCGGCCTCAAAGCCCTCAAGGTCGGTAGGATGAACGAAGTTTGCCTTAATACCGCTGTTGGAGAGGGTGTGTCTGAACATATTTACGGCACCGCCGTAGATGCAGGAGGAGCTGATTATCTCGTCGCCGGAGTGGGCCAGAGAAAGCATGAGCATAAATATTGCGGAGTGTCCGGTCGCTGTTGCAATGGCACCGACACCGCCCTCAAGTGCGTTAAAACGTGTCTCAAGGACGTCTGTGGTGGGGTTGGAAAGACGGGTGTAGATGTTTCCGCCTTCCTCAAGAGCAAAGAGACGACGGGCGTGCTCGGTGCTGTCAAAGGTATAGGCATTGGTCAGGTAGAGAGGAGTGTTTACGGAATGCGAGAAACCGTCCCCGCTCCAACCCTCGTGAAGTGCCTTTGTTTCGAATCCGTACATAAAAAATCACCGTACCTTTTAGAATTTCAAGTTATTGTTCATGGCTGACTGTAGTCAGTATAGAATAATCGGTAGTTCGGGAGAACGGCTTATCAAGGCTGATACCGTTAAACTGCGATACGCTGTTGCCCTCGCTGTCGGTAATATGGATAAAGACCTGGTCGATATCCGCAAACTCCGTTGCAGTGTAGACAATGGCACGTAAGAGAAGAATACTTTGCTCAAGATCTCCCTCGAAGGAAAGAAGATGGTGCGAAATATTTATGTGTGCCGATGAGGCGTCTGAATATCCCGAAATGTAGGACGTGCCCTCTGGAAAGATCTCTGCACCGTCTTTTGGAGGTGTGAACAACTCGGTGAAGGTGTACAGGTAGAGATAGTCCGCTCTTACCGAGTAGGTTTCGACTGTTTCCGATCTCGCAGAAAGTCTGCCGCTTTCAAAGTTTGGAATATAATATCTGAGGGTTGTGCGCCTGGGTAAAAAGGTATCAAGAGAGGTGTCAAAGACGTCCGGAGAAAGGGGATTGGCACCGTGAACGGGATGCGGAGCGGAGTTTACGGTTATAACTACCGAGTCGATACCGTCCAAGGTACAAAGGGTATTAACAAGACAACAATCACTCAAGGCCATCTCAATGGGGGAAAGCCTCGTATATGCTTTACTAAGGTTGACCGTTGCCGTTTTGTCCCGCACCGTAACGCTGTAAACGTCGGTATGTGTTGATGCAGGGAAATATCCGGATGAGAATTTTCCCGAAAAAAGCATATATGCAAGATACGACGCACCGGTACGCTCATCAAAGTCCTGGGTCGTGTTGAGCTTTTCGCGGACGAATACCGGTCCCTTTGAGGAGTTGTTTACAAGCATAACGCTCAGTTGTTTTTCGCCCGGCTTTGTTACCAGTAAAAAGATCGCAACTGCCAGCACTGCAAGCAAAAGCACCGTCAACGGAAGGTAGATGCTGTAACGTTTTCTTTTCATTGGCGGTCTCCTTCCTGCGCAACGGGGAAGCTGACAGTGAAACGTGCACCGCCGTCGGGTCTGTTTACGACCGACACGCTGCCACGGCAAAGCTCAACAGCCGAAGCGACGATGGAAAGCCCGAGACCTGTTCCTCCGGTAGCTCTGGATCTTGCCTTGTCGACCCTGTAAAAGCGCTCGAATATCTTGTTGAGGTCGCTTTGGGGAATTCCTTCACCGTCGTCGTCGATAATAAATACTATACGGTCATCACGAGGGAAGATAAAGGCACGGACTTCTTTGCCTTCTCCGCCGTATTTGATAGAGTTTTCAATTAGATTGTACAGTATCTGATATACGCTGTCGTAGTTTGCATCAATAAAACAATTGGAGGAAAACTCCGTGCGTATAGTGCAGCCGGTGGACTTTGCAAGAGGAGTAAGCATCCTGCAAACAGTTGTGGCAACGGCGGCAAGGTCAAGCCGCTCGGTGAAAACGTCGGCAGAGGCTGTGCCGTCAAGCTTTGTAAGATTTAAAAGACGGGTAGATATTCTTGTAAGCCGGTCTATCTCCTGGTTTATATCCGTTAAGAACTCGTTTACCGATTCTCTGTCCATATTCGGAGTTTGGAGTATTGAGTCGGAGAGGAGTTTAATAGATGCCAAGGGGGTCTTAAGCTCGTGCGAAGCATCGGATACGAAACGTCGGGTGGTCTCATCGTATTCTCTGAGCTTCATGCTGGCCAGATCGATACCTTGAGCCAACTGTCCGAAGGTGTCATTTGATGAAAGTCCGATCTTTTGACCGTACTTTCTTTCCTGTATTTTTTGTATTCCTCGGTATACATCGGCAGTCTTTTTAGAAAAGTCTCTGGAGATGATCGCGGCGGCAACGAAGGGTAAAAGACCTATTAACAGCGATATAAAGAAAAATACGGAGCAGGTGCGATTGTACTCATCGGTTGCCTCAAAATCGTAAGACAACACCGTAATAACACCGTAAAGCTCTCCGTTTTTGTAGATGGGTCTGATGATCTCGGAGGTGAAACGTCGGTGCTCAAGCCTTGTATCAAGGTGCTCCTCTCCGTCTAATGCACGGATGATCTCCTTGGTAAGAAGGTAGCTGCCGGTTCTGTTGTATTCCTTTGCGGAATCAAATATAATAAGACCTGAAGGATCCGTAAGAATTATACGTCGGCTTCCCTGGCCGAGAACTGTGTCTACGTACCCGGATGCGTTATAGTAATCGGAGATATGCTCCGCAACGTTATCGGTAAACATTTTTGCGGAATTCTCCGTAGCGATGCATAAAAGCCGTTTGGTATATATACGCGGGTATATGTTTAGAAGTATCACGGTCAAAACCGTAACCGCAAAAAAGGCTGAATTCATCAGCCGCGGTATGCTTCTTGCCTTGCGTGAAGCCCTCATTGTTTAAGCCTTATAATAATAGCCCACACCCCATTTGGTGAGAATGTGTTCGGGCTCTGCGGGATTTACCTCGAGCTTTTCACGAAGACGTCTTATGTGCACGTCTACGGTGCGAATATCGCCAAGATAGTCATATCCCCATACGGTGTTGAGGAGGGATTCTCTGCTGAAAACACAGTTTTGTGAACGGAGCAAAAGCTCAAGCAGATCAAACTCCTTGGGGGTAAGATCGACGGCCTTGTTGTTCGAAAAAGCCATACGTTGACCAAGATCGAGAACAATGGTACCTCCGTCAAGCTTGAGGGGGGCGTCGTTGCGGGTGTTCTTCATTCCCGCACGTCTGATAATTGCACGGATACGGGCCTTGAGCTCGAGAATATTAAAGGGCTTTAGAAGATAATCGTCAGCACCGTATTCAAAACCTATGAGCTTGTCCGCATCGTCTCCCTTAGCGGTAAGCATAATGATGGGTACCTTTGAAAATTCACGGATACGCTGACAGACCTCAAAGCCGTCCATCTTGGGGAGCATGAGGTCAAGAACAATAAGGTCGTAGGATATTTCGGTTGCGAGAGCAAGCGCATCCTCGCCGTTATAAACGGCATCAACCTCATAACCTTCGTTTTCGAGATTAAACTTTATTCCCTTTACCAAGAGCTTTTCGTCATCAACGATGAGTATTTTCAATTCGGTCACCTCGTTATTTATTTATTGGGGATAGGAAGATCGTTATTGCACTTTACGTATGGGGCGATAGCCAGGAATGTTTTTAATCCGATGCCTTTTACCTGCATAAGCTGCTCTATCGTAGAAAAACCGCCGAGATGCTGACGCAAGGCAATTATTTCATCCGAAAAGGAGGACAGCTCGGGAATTGTAGAAAACGAAATACTGTTTCCGGTGTTAAGATCGACAACTGCGGCCACCGAGCCCTTTATCGGCTTATAAAGAACGCATCCGCTTTCGCCGTGACAGTCAACGGCGTCGGAGGGGATATTAAAGAGATTATAGATGAAAGAACCGATAAATAATACGGAAAGTATTATAACAGAGAAAACGTATCCCTTTTTGAACACTATATTTTATCTCCTTTGTGATTTGCAGTGTTGAAAAACGTCTCGTAATCTGTTAAAATTATATACGGTAAAAGAATGTCGGAACATTGCGGATACATTCCTTATTATAACATATTATCAAGAGGTTGTATATGCTGAAAGCAAAAAAATTTTTGTTAGCGGTTTTGCTGTGCTTTATATTTGCTTTTCCCGTATCGGCTATTGACGGCATCAGTGTGGAAGCACGAAGTGCTATGCTTGTTGACGTCCGAAGCGGAGAGGTTCTTTTTGAGCAGTATGCGGACACACAGATATATCCTGCGAGCATAACAAAAATAATGACCGCTCTTCTTACGGTCGAAAACTGCGAGCTTGATGAGGTTGCCGAGGTCACTCAACATGCGCTTTCCACCATCTCGCCCGACGGAAGCTCGGCGGGACTAAAAGCAGGGGAGCATATGAAAGTGGAAACTCTGTTGTACTGCCTGCTGCTTCCGTCCGGAAACGATGCGGCGGCCGTTCTTGCAGAGCATATCGGGGGAAGTATATCGGGGTTTGTTTCTATGATGAACAGCCGTGCCATAGAGCTTGGATGCACGGGTACCCATTATGCAAATCCTCACGGCCTGCACGATGAAGATCATTATACGACCGCAAGAGACACCTATCTTGTGGTACGTGAGTTTATGAAGCATGATATACTCACGACCATATCCAATACCGTTACCTACGTCGTGCCGCCGACAGACGTTGTCAGCCGTGAACGTATACTTAATACCACAAACTATCTGATCTCCAGCAACAAGACGCTGAAATACCTTTACAGCTATGCGCGTGGAATAAAGACGGGAACGACAACTCCTGCGGGATACTGCCTGGTATCTTCGGCAGAAAAAAACGGACTTTACCTTGTAAGTATCCTCTTTGGAGCGGGGTATGACGAGGCTTCCCAGTCGATAATGAGCTACGTTGAGACAAAGCGTATGTTTGAGTGGGGATTCAGAAACTTTGAGACCACCGTTCTTGTTGATGCCGGTGAACCTGTCACCGAGATAGGTGTCACGATGGGGCAGGAGACCGACCGTGTGGTTGCGGTGACAGAGTCGGCAATAGAGCACCTTATGCCCGTGGACTTTGATTCCGATAAGATAGTTCTCACTCCGTGGATGTACAGCGAGAGCGTCGAGGCTCCGGTGATAAAGGGACAGTACCTCGGCGAGGTCGACGTATCGTATGAGGGCAGAAGCTACGGACGGGTCAAGCTCGTGGCCCTTTCGGGAGTTGACCGTTCCAACTTCAACTATTCGGTTGATCGGTTTACAGACTGGGCAAAGCAGCCTTCGGTGTGGATCGCCGTAGGCGGTGTCGCGTTGCTTATAATTGTGTATACGGTCACGACCGTTGCCATTAAGAGGAAAAAGCGTCTTCGCCGTATAAAGAAAAACGGCAGATATCTGTAAAGGATAGGCAAATGATAGATATTTCGGTAAATTCACTTGGTAAGCTTTTCGGTGATACCAGGGTATTACAGGGCGTAAGCTTTGATATACAGTCGGGACAGAAGGTGGGCCTGATCGGCAAGAACGGATCGGGCAAGACCACTCTTTTTCGCATACTTGTCGGGGATCTCCGATATGAGGAAGGCAGTGTCAGTATCCATAGATCCAAAAAGCTCGGCATCCTCGATCAGATACCGAAATATCCCGCAGGAACCAACGTCAGAGAGGTCCTTGAAACCGCCTTTGCACCAATACGCGAGATCGAAAAGGAGATGGCTCGCTACGAGAGGATAATGTCTCTCGGCGGCGGAGTCAGCGATATACTCGCTACCTACGGGGAGCTCCAGCAGAGGTATGAGGCCATGGGCGGTTATGATACCGAGACCTCGCTTATGAAGGTTGCAAACGGTCTTGGTATCGACCGTGAAATGCTCATGCGGGAATTTGCAGAGCTTTCCGGAGGTGAGCAGACACTTGTAAACCTTGGAAGGATGCTGCTTGAAAACATCGATATAATGCTTCTTGACGAGCCTACAAACCACCTTGATATGTCTGCTGTTGAGTGGCTTGAGGGATACCTCTCCACCTATAAGGGGACGGCCGTTATCATTTCTCACGACCGATATTTCCTTGACCGTGTGGTGACCCGCGTTATTGAGCTCGAAAATACGCATGCCTGCGTCTATGAGGGCAATTACAGCGACTATGCCGTGGCTAAAGAGCGTATGCTTGCCCAACAGCAGGCAAGATATGAGCAGCTGCAGAAGAAGATAGATGCGCTTTCCTATACGGCTCAACGTATGCACGGCTGGGGTATGGGTAACGATGCGCTTCAAAAGCGGGCCTTTGCGCTCGATAAGCGTATAGAGCGCCTGCGCCGAGAGCAGCCTGACCGTGTACGGGGTGAAAAGACGCTCGGAGGCAAATTTAAAAGCGCCGAGCGCTCCGGTAATGACGTTTTGTTTATCGATCGCCTTAGCAAGGCGTACGGATCAAAGACTCTTTTCAGCGAGATAGATCTGGACATCAAAAAGGACGAGAGTGTCGGTCTGATAGGGGACAACGGATCGGGCAAGACAACCTTGCTTGGGATGCTCCTTGGAGACGTGCATCAGGACGGGGGATTTGTACGTTGGGGCAGTAATATAAAGCTTGCCTATCTGCCCCAAAAGGTTCGTTTCGACGATGAAAACGCTACCGTTCTTGACACGGTCACTACCGCCCTCGGCATCACCGACGGTGCGGCAAGAAACCGTCTGGGAATGTATCATTTTGAGGGCGATGACGTTTTTAAGACGGTATCGGTGCTTTCTGGTGGGGAGAAGAGCCGTCTTAAGCTGTGCATACTTATGTACTCTGAAATAAACACACTTATACTTGACGAGCCTACCAACCACCTTGACATCTCCTCAAGAGAGTGGATAGAGACGATGCTTGAGGACTTTGACGGGACCTTGATATTCGTATCCCACGACCGATATTTTATCAACCGCTTTGCTACTCGCATATGGTCCTTGGAAAACGGCGGAGTTACCGACTTCAGAGGCACCTATGAGCAGTACAGAGAGTATTGCCAGCGGCAGGAGGTGTTCACCCGTAACGCAAAAAAGGATGCCGTTAGTGAACACAAGGATACACGAGAGCCGCTGTCGGGCGACAAGCTTCTGCGAAAGAAAAAAAGAGAATCGGCTCAGCTTGAAAAGGATATTGCACTTTCTGAGGAAAAGATCGCAAAGATAAATGTCGAAATGGAAGCGGCGGCTACCGACCATATAAAGCTTGCGGAGCTTTTGGACAAGCTTGAAAACGAAAACACCGAGTTGTCGGCAATGTATGAAAAGTGGGAAGAGATAGAACTTGAAATTTCAGAACTTGAAGGTTAATGATGCTTTTTTCTGCGGAGCGGCATTTGTGCTGTCCATAGTATTTGCTGTTCTTCGCTTGGTGAGCAGGGCTAACGGATTTATTCTGTTGTTTTGTCAATTTTTGTTGTTTGTTGCGGCGGTATATCTTCTGCTTGGGTGTATGATGAGAAGGGGAGTCGCCGTCAAAGCCTCGAAGATCGTGCGGATAGTTATCCTTTCCGGGGTCGGACTGTTTGTCGTCAGCTTTACGGTGATCGTATCGCTTGTCCTTTTAAACTCTCGTTCTGATGACGTAAAAGGCGTTAAATACGTACTTGTTGCAGGGGCGGGGGTAAACGGAAGCGAGCCTTCTACGTCGCTGAAACGCCGCCTGGATGCGGCGTACGAGATACTTTCGGATGATCCCGATACCGTTGCCATACTGTGCGGCGGATATACTCAGGGTGATGCAATATCCGAATGCGGTGCGATGAGCAACTATCTTTCAGCCAGGGGAATTTCGGGTGATCGCCTTATTCAAGAGCCTGATTCTCACGACACCGCACAGAATATTCTGAATGCAAAAAAGATAATTGATTCTATAGAGGGACAGTCCGAGCATGAGGTCGTGATCGTTTCGTCTTATTATCACGTATACCGTTGCGGGCTTCTTGCCGAAAGGTACGGACTGAAGGCACGAACTGTCAGTGCGGAGTTTAACATTGACGAATGGCCGTTCCTTGTAAGAGAGTATTTTTCCTTCCTTATATACCTCATTGAATCTACCGGAATAACCGTTGACACCTCGGCACTGGGGATTTAAAAAATATTTTTGAAATAACACTTGACAAACGTGCTGTTTTTTGGTATCATATCAAAGTACGTTACGGAACGTACTAAATAGGTGCAGATCAGTCTGCCGGCATGGAGAAGTCGCCTAGTCCGGTCGAGGGCGCACGATTGGAAATCGTGTAACGGTTAACGCTGTTCGAGAGTTCGAATCTCTCCTTCTCCGCCATCAAAGGGCAATGAAAAAGATATTGCCCAAGAAACCCCCGATTTTATCGGGGGTTTCGCCGTTTCTACGGTCGAAATTTTTACAAGCGATTTTGCAGATGTGAAAAAGGTATTTTTCCCTTTCTGTAGTGAGCCGAACTCTCGCACAACCGAATACAAGCCACCGAGCGCATGGATAAGAACAAATCCATGCGCTTTTTTTATTCCACAGAAAGTAGGAAAACAATGCGAAAGCAAACGAACTTGGCCAAGGTCAAGCAAGCCGATAATAAACCTTGCACACGATTGCGGGGAATAATCCGTCACGGTATCGACACGCTGACACACAAGCCATATCGAGAGCAACCGTAGCAGTGTAGTCCGAACTTCGCCGAGCGATGAATCAGGACCGGCTATTGTTTCAGCCTCATTTGTAAGCAAATAGCAACGTGAATTTGATACGGGTGCCGAACCCTCGACACCCAACAATAAAAGCAAGACTCCGTTCCAAAAACGGAACGGAGTCAAAAAATAATTGTTCAATTATTCGGTTTGGTGTCCAACCCATCAAGCCGCTCGGCAAGCTCCTCTCGGCTGTGGACGTTCAGCTTCTTATACGCCTTTCTGAGATAATAGTTCACCGTATTGACGGTAACGCCGGTATCCTCGGCGATCTGCTTTACGGTCATGCCG
>JAFXIT010000056.1 GCA_017532825.1 Clostridia bacterium | reverse complement strand
GGCTCCCAGACGGTTGCAAAGGGTTTCGACGGGCTTTACAAGCTCCGCAGGCAGCCATCCGCTGAAGAACACGACGTTGTCGGTCATAAGCATAAGGTTTCTGGTATCCTGCCTGCTCATTTCGTTTATGACCGCATCACAGCTTTGCTCTATCAGCGCACGCTTCTCGCCGTATGCGGTAAGCTCGCCTTCGGCAGCAAGCTTATCGGCCTGCTTTTGCTTAAGCTCGGCTCGGAGTGCGGTAAGGTTTTCCCTTGCCGTACCGCTCACGCCGTCAAAGCCGTCACGTGTAAAGGAGTTTTTGCGAAGCAATGCGACGAGCTCGTCGCTGTCCTCACGGTGGACTACCGCCGCAAGGTAACGTCTGGTCTTGTCCTCCTTTACCTCCCAAAGCACTGCTTTTGAGGGAAGAAGAGGGACGAGGGCTTCGGTCTTTACGAATAAAGGACATCCGCCCAGTATTACCTCAAAGTCCCGTCCTCCGACGTAGTCAAGCGGAAGATCGAGATCCTCCCAGGGGATCAGCGCCTCGATGCGGTCATTGAGGGCTGAAATTTCACCCTCGATATCACGTATCTTTCCGTATATTGCGTTTATCTCCCCTGCTGCGGCTACCGCCGAATCGGTCAGCTCGCTGTCAAACAGTGCAAACTCATGCACCTGTCTTTTGGGAGAGAGCATCGGTTTTTTCTCCGGTGCGTATTTATCAAGCAGCTTCTTTGCCGCTTCAAGCTCGGAAAGCCGTATCGCAAGGGTCTCGTTATCCGAAACGTCCCGTTGCAATACCTTGGACTCTATAAACGGTGCTATCGACGGATCGTCGAGGTTGGGACGGTCTATCTCCACACATCCTAACCGCATCAGCTCGCTTATCAGAGAACGGCTCACCGCCTTGGGTGCGGCAAGAGTCAGCTTTTTCATTCTGACAATAGCCATCTCAGCAGTCAGCCACCCTTTCGCAGATAAGCTTTACCGCTTGATCCATTCTTTCATTTGCCGAAAGCTCAAGCTCACGGCATTCCTTAAGCGCTTTTTCCTTGGCCTCTGCCGCAACAGCGTCGGACTTGGACTGAGTCTGCTCCGAGAGCGCCTTTACCCTTTCACGGGTCTGCACGGCGGCTTCCTTAGCCTCTTCCCTGCCCTTTTCCTTTGCATCGGCAACTATCTGCGCAGAACGGTCGGCGGCCTGAGCACGTATCTCGGCGGCACGCTCCTCGGCCTGTATGATCTTTTCAATATCTTTCATCGCCATAGGGATATCCTCCTTTCGGCATTCACAGTTACGATTATTATACCAAATTCTTCGGGACATTGTCAACAACATATCGGTGATATCCTTCCATAAAGATACTTGTATTTCCAAACACAGCGTGATATAATTGGAGTCGACCACAGAGTCATTTCAGTACAAAGGAGAATGCATATGACCCACCGTTCAGGTATTATCGGCTACGGCCACATGGGAAGCGCATACCATGCAAAAAGACTCAGAGAGCTCACCGACTGTGTTATCCCCACAGCCGCATTTGATATCCGTCCCGAGATGATGAAAAACGTCGTCGAGGACGGTCTCCGTCCCTGCAGCTCGGTAGAGGATCTGCTTGCGCAAAAGGATATCGACATTATCGTCGTTGCCACCCCCAATCACGTACACAAGGACCTTTCGATCGCCGCAATGAGGGCAGGAAAGAACGTTATATGCGAAAAGCCCGTCACCATGAACGCTGCCGAGCTCGAAGAGATAATTGCCGTCTCCAAGGAGACCGGTATGCAGTTTGCGGCCCACCAGAACCGCCGCTGGGACGGCAACTTCATGAACGTCAAGAGTATCGTCGAATCCGGCAAGATCGGCACCCCCTTCTATATCAAGCACCGCATCCATGGCTCGGGCGGCGTAGTCTACGGCTGGCGCAACGATCCCCTCAACGGCGGCGGCTTCCTTATGGACTGGGGCATCCACCTTTTGGACAGGACCATCTGGCTCATGCGCGAGCATAAGATCGTAGAGGTAGGAGCAAAGGTACACAACATCCTTTCCCGTGCCGACGACAACGCCATAGTCAATATCACCTTTGACAACGGCTGCAAGCTGCTTGTCGAGACCATGCACTACGCCTTTGCGGGAGAGCCGCTCTGGACCGTCCACGGCGACAAGGGCTGCATAGTCATCCCCGACGAGGACACCCCCGGCAACGTCACCTACGCCACCGTCACCGGCGAGAGGTACGCCGACGACCTTTGCTACCGTGAGCAGGGACCCGTGACCATCACCTCCCGTGTCCTTACCGAGACCTACAAGACAGAGCCGCTCGTCCCCATCGGACAGTCCAACTTCCCCAACCTCTGGCAGAGGTTTTATGAGAACTACACCGCCGCCCTTGACGGCACCGAGGATCTCATCGTCACCCCCGAGCAGAGTCTCCGACTGATGAAGGTAATAGATATGATCTACGAATCCTCCCGCACTAATCAGTCCATCCACTGCCTGCTTTAAGTCTTAAGAGAGGGTATTGGTTGATTTCGAATCAAACAAGCCTCACGGAAGATACAAAATTTAACAATTTTACTATTGTATATCTCCCCGAATGGGTGTATAATAGCATCAATACAAATTAGGAGGAAAACCACTATGTCCATCAAAATAGCTATCAACGGTTTCGGCCGCATCGGCCGTCTCGCATTCCGTCAGATGTTCCAGGCTCCCGGCTACGAAGTCGTTGCCATCAACGACCTGACCAGCCCCAAGATGCTTGCTCACCTTCTTAAGTACGACTCCGCTCAGGGTCGTTACGGCAAGCCCGTCGAGGCCACCGAGGATTCCATCATCGTCGACGGACAGGAAATAAAGATCTACGCCGAGAAGAACGCCGCCGATCTGCCCTGGGGCAAGCTCGACGTTGACGTCGTCCTCGAGTGCACCGGCTTCTACACCTCCAAGGAAAAGGCCTCTGCCCACATCACCGCAGGCGCCAAGAAGGTCGTCATCTCCGCCCCCGCCGGCAACGATCTGCCCACCATCGTTTACAGCGTAAACGAGAACACCCTCACCGCCGAGGACAACATCATCTCCGCCGCTTCCTGCACCACCAACTGCCTTGCTCCTATGGCCGACGCTCTGAATAAGTACGCCCCCATCGTCTCCGGCATCATGACCACCGTTCACGCCTACACCGGCGACCAGATGCCCCTCGACGGCCCCCAGCGCAAGGGTGACCTCCGCCGCAGCCGCACTGCCGCTATGAACATCGTTCCCAACTCCACCGGCGCTGCCAAGGCCATCGGTCTTGTCATCCCCGAGCTCAACGGCAAGCTCATCGGCTCCGCTCAGCGTGTCCCCGTCTGCACCGGCTCCACCACCATCCTCGTAGCCGTTGTTAAGGGCACCGACGTAACCAAGGAAGGCATCAACGCCGCCATGAAGGCCGCCGCCTCCGATTCCTTCGGCTACAACACCGACGAGATCGTCTCCACCGACGTCATCGGCATCACCTACGGCTCCCTCTTTGATGCTACCCAGACCATGGTCACCAAGATCGACGACGAGACCTATCAGGTTCAGGTCGTTTCCTGGTACGACAACGAGAACTCCTACGTTTCTCAGATGGTCCGCACCATCAAGTACTTCGCCGAGCTCAAGTAATCAACGCTCAATAAACAACGCCCGTACACTTCTGTGTGCGGGCGTTTTGTTATTCTGCTTTTAGGGTAAGACATCCGTCCTCGGCGGTGACTGAGGTGATCTTGAGTCCGAGTCTGTCGGCACCCGAGCCGGAAAGTATCAAAGCTCCTATATCCTCCCTTATCTCCTTGGGAAGAAGTCCAAGCGGCAGACCGTAGCCCCGTACAGAGAGCCGTTTGAGTTCCAGCAGAAGCTCTCCGTTTTCGGCCGACACCTCAAAGCCTACGCCAAGCCGCTCGTTCTGCGGAAGCATACGCACCAGCATCCCAAGCTCGGGATAGCTCTGCTGCACACGGGTCGGTATAAGCTCGGATACCGACACCGTTGCCTCGAGCCTTACCTCCCCGTTTTCAAAGCCTATCGTCGGCTCGGACATAAATCCTGCCGAGATCAGCTCGGAGGCAAGCTCGGTGGCCTTTTGTGCGGTTATGCTGAGGGTCACCCCTCCCCTTTGTGCCGTCGTGCTTTGGTTTTCCCGTATGTGTGTGACCGCTCTTCCTATCGGGCGGCGAAGCAGGAGTATAATTCCCGCAACAGATATCAGCACGAATAAATAATAAAAAAATCGGCTTTCCTTTTTCCTTTCCATAATAAAAGACATACCCCCTTATTTGAGGGTATGTCCCGTCTTTGATCTATATGAGCTCTGCAAAAAGTTCTTTTCCGTCGGTGTCGGTCACCCTTACCCGTACAAGCTCGTTTTGTCCTACGTCGCCCTTTATGCGGGTATAGATATAGTTGTCGGTATAGCCGCCGCCGTCACGCTCAACAAGGACGTTGAGCTCCCGTCCTATCTGAGACCGAAGAAGCTCAAGTCTCGACTCGGAGGCTATCCTGCTTATTCTTGCGGCACGTCGCTCACGCTCTTTTTTCTCTACCGAGCCCGAAAGCCTTACCGCAGGAGTTCCTTCCCTTTCGGAATAGGGAAAAACGTGGGCGTATCCCGGGCGCAGACAGCGGATAAACTCCACCGTTGCGGCAAACTCGGCTTCATCCTCTCCGGGGAAGCCGGTTATTATGTCGACGGTAATGTTCGCGCCCTCAAAATACCTTCTTAACCTCTCGGCAACGGCAAGAACATCATCGGAGGTGTAGTGTCGGTTCATACGCTTCAGGGTGGCGTCACAGCCCGACTGTACAGAAAGGTGGAAGTGCGGACATAGATTATCAAGGGAGGATAGCCTTTTGCAGAAATCCTCGGTAAGTGTCGTCGGCTTGAGGGATCCAAGGCTCAGCCTTGCACGTCCCCTCATCACCCCGCAAAGTCCTACTATAAGCTCACAAAGACCCTCGCCGTAGGCGGAAAGCTCTATGCCCGTCAGTACTATCTCCTTATAGCCCTCGTTGCAGAGACTTTCGGCATCCTCAAGTGCCTCCTTCATCGGAAGGCATCTGACCCTGCCTCTTGCATAGGGTATTATACAATAGGTACAGAAGTTCTCACATCCGTCCTCGACCTTCAAAAGGGCACGTGTACGCTCCGAAAGCCCGCCCGATGGCAGTCTTACAAACTCGTCCTCCCTGCTCTCCTTGAAAAGGTGGGGCTCGGTACGTTCCGAAACGCTCCTTATTATCTCCCCAACAAAGCCCTCATGGTCTCGGTTTCCGCTGACAAGGTCGGCTCCGCAGAGAGAAAGAAGCTCTTCGCCGTGAAGGCGTGCCGAGCAGCCGCAGACGGCAATAAAGGAGTTCGGATGAAGACGCCTTGTCCGTCTGACGCACTGACGGGTCTTCTGATCGCCCGTAGAGGTCACGGTGCAGGAATTAATTACGTAGACGTCGGCATCGCCGTCGAAGGCGGTTACCTTCCATCCTTTTGCCGAGAAAAGCTTTTCCATTGCCTGACTTTCAAACTGGTTTGTCTTACAGCCGAGGGTAAAAAAAGCGACGGTCATACGGGCAGCTCCTTTCTCATATATTTCAAGCGGAGGGATGGTAAAATGAAACGGCTTTTATTGTTTGTATTGATCATAGCGATCTCGGCCACACCCATATGGGCGTCGGGCGAGGAAAACGTCACGGTATCGGTAGGGATAGACGACCTGCCTGCACTTTCGGCAATACTTATCGACCTTGACAGCGGCAGTGTCCTGTTTGAAAAAAACGCAGACGCACGCCTTGCGCCTGCCAGCGTAACCAAGATAATGACCATGCTGCTTGTTTCCATTGCCGTTAACGAGGGGAAGATAAGCTTTTCCGACACCGTCACGGCAAGCGAGCACGCCTGCTCCATGGGCGGCTCGCAGATATACCTCAAGGTCGGCGAACAGATGACCGTCGAGGACCTATTCAAATCGGTCGCCATAGCATCGGCAAACGATGCGGCGGTCGCCCTTGCGGAATACGTGGGCGGGAGCGAGGATGTCTTCGTTGGGCTGATGAACCAAAAGGCCAAGGAGCTCGGTATGGTCAATACCTGCTTTAAAAACGCCTGCGGTCTTGACGAGGACGGACACTACACCTCCGCACGGGATATCGCAATAATGTCACGTGCCTTTTCGGCTCTGCCCCAGGCTCACCTCTATGCCACTACCTGGATGGACAGTGTCCGAGGCGGAGAGTTTGAGCTTGTAAACACCAACAAGCTCGTACGTCTCTACAACGGAATAACCGGCCTCAAGACAGGCTCGACCGGCAAGGCAAAATTCTGTCTCTCGGCAACTGCCGAAAGGGACGGACGGAGACTCTGTGCGGTCGTTATGGCCTGCGAAAACGCCGACCTTCGCTTCCAGAGCGCCCAAGCCTTGCTTGACCACGGCTTTGCGGCCTTTGAGCAGATACAGCTTGTCGGCGAGGTCGAGTTAGTCGATATACCCGTGCTCTACGGAGAGAGCGAGAGCCTTACCCCCGTTCTGTCGCAGGGCGGCTCGGTACTCATCCCAAGAGGGGGCGCGGAGCGTGTGGAGCGGATATTAAGTATTCCGGGCTCCCTTTGCGCTCCCATAGCCGAGGGAGTGAAGGTCGGCGAGCTTAAGGTCTATCTTGACGGCGAGCTGCTTGGCACTGTCGACGTCGTAGCCTCCCACGGTATTAAAAAACTCGGATTTTTCAAGGCGTTTGGACGTCTTATCAAGGCTTTTGGACTCTTTTAAGGGCAGTTATCTGACACCAGGAGGAGTCCTTTGCGGTAGATACTATCTCAAAGCGGTCGGCAACGGCCGCTTTTACTTCTTCAAACCTGTCATCGATGATGCCCGAGGTTATAAATACGCCTCCGTCCTTAAGACAGTCGAAGGCTGTCGGCAGAAGGGCTATGATAACGTCGGCAACGATATTGGCACAAACAACGTCAAATCCGCCCTCGGGTACGGAAATAAGGTCGGGGGACTCAAGCAGGTCACCTGCAAGAAAGCGGGTCTTGTCCGAGACCGAGTTGAGTGCGGCGTTGTCCGCCGATACCTCTGCAGCGTTGGAGTCAATGTCTACGCCCAGGGCGCTTTCCGCACCCAGAAGCACCGATACGATCGACAGAATGCCGCTTCCGCAGCCCATATCCAGCACCTTTTCCCCGCCCTTTATAAGCCTTTCAAGCTCGGTCATGCACAGCCTTGTGGTCTCGTGCTCACCGCTTCCGAAGGCCATGCCGGGGTTGTTGATAAATACCACTCTTCCCTCGGGGTTATCGGTCTCCTCCCATTCGGGGCGGACAAGCAGACGTGAGCCGACGTTGAAGGGCTTATAGTATTTCTTCCAGCTGTCTGCCCATTCGTTCTCGTCGACCTCACCCGTCTCGATCCTGAGACTTCCGAAATCTATCTCGGGAAGATCCTCCCGAAGTCTCGCAAGAACGTCGGGAAGACGCTTGGGCAGATCGTCCTCGGGTGCGGTATACACCGTCACACGGGAAAGCCCCTTGCGGCTGTCGGCAAATTCCTCGTCGACGTAGTTCCAGTATTTTTTGTTGTTTTCCAGAAAGTCGTTAAACTCCTGCTCGTCCTCGACCGAGAAGCCCTGTGCACCGACCGCCGTAAGACGGTCACACAGCGGCTCGATGCCCTCGGAGGTAGTGTATATGGATGTGGTTATATAGTTCATTTTTCGTCAAACAGACCCGTGAAGTCGAGGGTTGCAAAGTAATCCTCGGGGGTCTCTCTCCTTCGTATCATCTCGACGCTTCCGTCGGTGTGCAGCAGCAGCTCTCCCGCACGGAGCTTGCCGTTATAGTTATATCCCATCGCCCGTCCGTGAGCGCCTGCATCGTGGATGTATATCAGATCGCCCATCTCTATCTCGGGAAGAAGGCGGTCGACGGCAAACTTGTCGTTGTTCTCGCACAGGGAGCCTGTCACGTCGTAGGTCTGTACCTTCGGCGCATCCTCCTTGCCAAGGACGGTGATGTGGTGATATGCACCGTACATTGCGGGACGCATAAGGTCGCAGGCGCAGGAGTCAAGGCCTATATAGTGCTTGTGGGTATCCTTGCGATGGATGGCCGTGGCAACGAGCGCACCGTAGGGTGCAAGCATATATCTGCCAAGCTCGGTGTATATCGCCACGTCGTCCATGCCCTCGGGGATGAGTATCTCCTCATAGGCTTTTTTGACACCCTCGCCGATAAGGGCGATATCGTTTGGTGCCTGGTCGGGATAATAGGGTATGCCGATACCGCCCGAAAGGTTGATAAAGGAGATGTGCGCCCCGGTCTCTTTTTTCAGCTCGACGGCGGTCTTGAAAAGCTCCCTTGCAAGGGTGGGATAATACTCCTCGGTAGAGGTATTGCTGGATAAAAAGGCGTGTAAACCAAAGTGCTTTACACCCTTGGAAAGTAACGTTTTGAAGCCTTCGGAGAGCTGGGGACGGGTAAAGCCGTACTTTGCGTTGGAGGGCTCGTCCATGATCGAGTTGCTGATGGTGAACACTCCCGGGTTATAGCGGCAGCAGATGGTCTCGGGGAGGCCTGCGACACGCTCAAGGAAGTCGATATGGGTTATATCGTCGAGGTTTATGATAGCACCGAGCTTTCTTGCAAGCACGAACTCCTCGGGAGGGGTGGCGTTGGAGGAGAACATGATCCTCTCCCCCGTTATTCCCATTTTCTCCGAGAGCATAAGCTCGGTCAGAGAGGAGCAGTCGGTGCCGCATCCTCGGTCGGTAAGGAGCTTTATTATGCCGGGTGTGGGGGTCGCCTTGACGGCAAAATACTCCCTGAAGCCCTTGTTCCAGGAAAATGCCGCTTTGAACCGCTCAAGGTTTTCAATTATTCCCTTTTCATCGTAAATATGGAAGGGGGTGGGAAATTGTTTTGTTATCTCACGGGCCTTTTCCAGGGTAATAAACGGGGTCTTCATTTGTACGGATACCGCCTTTGTTCAAAAGATACTTTATTGTATAATATTCGGTTTTCTTTGTCAATGTGTATTAGCAACAAATATTTATCCGTGAGGTAAGACGCATAGTCACAATTATATTCGGTATCGCCATCGCCGCCATTGCAAGGTCGGATATCTCAAGCAGGAGTGACAGCTCTGCCATTGCCCCGACGATAGGCAAAAGGCAGTACACCGTGCGGTATATCGGTATAAATCTCCCCGAGGGAGAGAGGTATGCAAGACAGCTTTCACCGTAGTATGACCAGGAAACGACGGTAGCGCAGACCAAAAGCAGGAGCGTTACCGTCACCGCAAAGCCTCCGCACCCCGGCAAAAAGGTTGCAAAGCCTCTGGCTGTCATCGATGCGGCGTCTCCGCTGCAGACCCCAGACATCACCATAACAAGCCCCGTTATTCCGCAAAACACCACCGTATCGAGAAAGGGGCCCGTCATCGAGATGAGCCCCTGCGCCTTGGGGTCGGGCTCATTCGTAGCCGACGCCAATATCGGCTCGGTACCCATACCTGCCTCGTTTGAGTATATCCCCTTGGAGATACCGTATCTCACCGCACCGCCGAGCAATCCGCCTATCCCCGCCTTGAACGAAAACGCCTCGGCAAATATCTCTGCGGCGGCGTCAAGAGCAAGGCTTGGGTGGGAAAGGATAATAAAAAGCGACGTTCCCAGAAAGAAGATGCTGACGACCGGTATAAGGAAGTTCGAGGCCGAGACTATCCGCTTAAGTCCTCCAAACACCGTCACGAAGGCAAGCACCGACAGTGCTATCCCGGTCACGGCAGGAGGTACCGACCATTCTGCCTCAAGCGCCGACGACAGTGCACCCGAGGGCAGTGCGTTTGCCATGGTAAGGGATACGCATATACCTGCAACGGAGAACACTGCGGCTGTACGTACCATGCCGAAATTTCTCATCACGTACATCGGTCCGCCTCTGCCCTCTTTTTTGTGCATTGCCGAGAGGGTGCTCTCTGCGTACCTTGCCGCCATTCCGAACACCGCCGAAAGGCACATCCAAAACACCGCTCCGCTGCCGCCAAGCAGTATTGCAGAGCAGACCCCCACGAGGTTGCCCGGTCCCATCACTGCGGCAAGGCTTGCCATCAGTGCCGAGACCGGCGATACTCCGCCCTCCACTTTTCCTGCCTTGATATCCCGCAGGATAAGGCGATAGGACCGCCCGAAGCGTCTGAACTGGACAAATCGGGTCTTGACCGTCAGATATATAAATCCTCCGCAGAAAAGAACTATCGACGGGATTCCCCATATTATTGAATTCAGATAAGAAATAAAAGCCGGAAGCACTATCTACCACCCCGTAGATAATATGCTTCCGGCTTGGGTTTATTCCGTTATTGGGCTACTTCGGCATCGTCCGACACAGCAGCGGTCTCCGACTTTCCCTGAAGGAAAGAGGGAAGCTCCATGCCTGCCATATTGAACAGGTCGTTGAGCGGAGGGAGCGAACGCATAAGCGAGGAGGCAAAGTTTGCCGTAGCCGAGCTTCCGTCCTTGTTTCCGCCGTCCCAGACGGTGATCTTGTCGAACTTGAGGTTCTTGACGGCCTCGACCTGGATGCTGACCAGCTCTTCGAGCTTGTCGGCGATCATCAGCTTGACGGCGGCACTCGGGTCTCCGCCTGCCGAGCGAACTATCTCGGCAAGACCGTTTGCCTGCTTGACAAGCTGGGTCTCCAGACCGCGGGCCTCGGCTTCCATCTTTGCGTAGATGGCTTCGGCTTCACCCTGGGCACGGATCTTGATCTTTTCAGCCTCTGCGGCGGCTTCGATCTCGACCTTGCGGCGGTCGATCTCACTCTGTACCAGAACGTCGGCTTCAAGAGAGGCCTTTTCTCTGGCGGCACGGGCGATCTCGGCTTCCTGCTCGGCGACGTAGGCTTCCTGCAGTGCCTTGGCCTGGGCGATCTCTTCGGCCGCTGTTGCACGGCGGTCGGCGTCGGCTTCGATCTCACGGCGGTCGGCGTTGGACTGGGATATCTCAGCCTTGGCACGGTTTTCACCCTGAATGGCGGTCGCATCGGCATCGGCGACCTTTATACGCTGGTCCATCTTGGCGTTGGCTTCGCCGACGGCACCGTCACGGTCCTTCTCGGCGACCGAGCGCTTGGCGTCGTTTATGGCCTTTGCGGCGGCCTCACGGCCAAGAGCCACGATGTAGCCCGACTCGTCGTTGATGTCGGTTACGTTAACGTTGATAAGGCGCAGACCGATCTTCTTAAGCTCGCTTTCGACGTTGCCCGATACGGCAAGGAGGAACTTGTCACGGTCGGCGTTGATCTCCTCGATGTCCATTGTGGCAATGACCAGACGGAGCTGACCGAGGATGATGTCCTTTGCAAGAGCCTGGATCTCGTTGAGCTTGAGACCGAGCAGTCTCTCTGCGGCGTTCTGCATTATTACCTGCTCGGTGGAGATACCGACGGTAAAGCTGGAGGGAACGTCTATACGGATGTTCTGACGGGAAAGTGCGTTGCGGAGGTCTACGCCTATGGAGATAGGCGTCAGATCAAGGTACTGATATGCCTGAAACACCGGCCATACGAAGGCCGCACCGCCGTGGATGCACTTTGCCGAGCGGCTGGTGCCGTCGGGATTGCTTCCGACCTTACCGTAGATGACCATTACCTTATCGGAAGGACATTTGCGGAAGCGGGATATGATGAGGATCACGAGGGTAAAAAGCAAGACTGCAATAACTGCTATCAAGCCCACTGCATAAGGTGCCATGTTTTACAACTCCTTTAATCTTTTTTCGGCTCGGCGACCACCGCATTGCCGACTACGTCGGTCACGACGATCTCCTCACCTGTTTTTAACATTCTTTCGCTGTCCGTCACAGCGTCAAGCTCGACAAGTCTGCCCTGAAGCACGACGTTGACCTTGCCGAAGCCCGCCCTGTCCGCAGGGACGGGTATGTATACCTCACCCTGCTTACCTATTGCATTTTCGATCTCAATGTTGCCCGACTGCTGGAGCCGTCTGACCGAGCGCATTATTACCGCAAGAAGGACGTCTGCGGCAATACCTGCGGCAAGTCCCGATACGACGGGGATCCACACCGCCTTTGCGGAGGTGCTTACGGTCAACGCCGTCCAGCTTCCTATTGCAAGGAAGGACAACACTCCCCTGAGGGTAAAAAGCCTCAATCCGCCTATGTCGGCAACCGAAAAATCGTTGATCTGGTCGCCGTCAAGGCCGTCAAAGCTTCCGTCCTCGTCACCAAGCCCGCACAAAAGAAGTATAAGCTGGAGTACGAGGATAAGGGTGGATGGTACGGCAATAATTACCAATACCTGTTGCAGAGTGGAAAGTGATTGCCAAAGTTCTGTCATGTCCGTCCTCCTTTTTTCAAAGCGCCTCGATTATATCGTCAACGGTGCGCTTTATCATTATGGAGCGGTAGCAGGTACACATAAGCATCAGCGTCCTTGCTATACGCTCCGCCGCTTGGGTGTCTCCCAAGCAGCTGCAGCCTTGGGCTATGCTCTGACGAAGTACGGCTTGGTCGACGTAGAGATCGCCGTCGAACACCTCTACCGCCCTGCAGAACATATCGTAGAGCTGACTGTCGGGGATCAGGTCGTCCGAGCTGTCGACAAGCGAGCCGTTGACGTAGCTTATCAGCTTTGCCACCGTTTCAAGCTTCATCGTCTCCCTCAGCGCATTTATCGTAAGTATACGCGCTACCCGATCCTTGGAATACTTTCGGTTTTCGGGAGGGGCTACGTAGCCTCGCTTTATCCAGTTTTGTATCGCAGGAGAATCCAATCCCGTAAGATCCTTTACCTGTCCCAGGGTAAGTCCTCCGCCCTGCCATACTGCGCTTGGTATGCTCTCAAGCGGATTTCCTCCGGAGACAAGAGTTCCCGGTGCTGTCACCGTCAGCCCTCCTTTCCTTAGCGTGATCATATTATAACATTGCATTCACAAGACTGCAACTCGCATTCACGTGACTGCGAGTCAAATATCTTGCCATATCTCCGTTTTACTCGCTATTTTAAATTATTTCGCAGTTTTTCAGCGTTCTTATATCATATTTCATCGGCCAGTTCACCGACCGAGGCAAAGACGAAGTCGGGTCTTGCATCGACCGATGCGGCTATCTCCTCAGAAGTTGTCTCCCCCGTAAGGACGGCGATGGCGGTAATACCCGAATTGTTTGCAAACCTTATGTCGGTCGAGAGACGGTCGCCGACCATGGCGGTCTCGTCGGGTGCAAAGCCGTAGCGTTCAAACACCGCACTCGCCATAGTCTGTTCGGGCTTGCCCATTATCTCGGGGACAACGCCCGTAGCCTCGGTAAACATTTTTATCATCGACCCGACGTCGGGGATGGATATCCCGGGTGCGGGACAGAGCCTATCGGGATGGGTCGCTATAAATTTTGCACCCTTGGCTATCATCTTACAACCGATGCGTATCTTCTCGTAGGTCAGCGTCAGATCAAAGCCGAGCACCACGCAGTCGGGTATATCGTTCTCGTCTTTTACAAGCTCTATACCGTAGTCGAGAAACTGCCTTTCAAGGGAGGGGGTTCCGATGAGGTATACTCTGGGAGATGCATACCTCTGCTTAAGGGTTATGGCAGTAGCATCACCCGAGGTAAAAAAGTCATCAAGCGAGACCTCAAGACCCATGCCCTTTAGCTTTTGAAGATAGCTTTCTCCGCTTTTTGAGGAATTATTTGTCAGAAACACCGCACGGCCGCCCTTTTTGGCTATACGGTCAAGCAGCTTTGGGGTAACGTCAAAAAGCCGATCGCCGAGGTATATCGTTCCGTCCATATCCAGAAGGAAGTTTTTTATCTTTTTGAGATCCTTCATATATTCATCATATCCGTCAGACGCATTCCGGTTATGCGGAAGCGTGCATATTTTCCGTATTTAAGTCCCTCAGCTTCAAGCTCGGGTGATATGCCTGCCTCGGCGCAGGTGGCCTCTCCCCCTGCGGCACGGAGCAGCGCACGTATGTCATCCCCCGAGGGTACGCTTGCATAGGCAGCACGTATGGCCTGCCAGTTTTTCTCGACGGCACCGTCGGGCACCTTTTCGAGGGGATTTGGGAAGTTCTCGGCACGCGCTTCCTTCCACATCGGGCCAAAAACGCCCGCAAGCTCGGCCTCGTCAAGGACACGTCTGCGCTCCCTTACGGAATTCAGCTTTGCAAGCTCTGCGTAAACGTCGGCTACCATTCCCGTAGCGATTCCGACCTTTTTACCGTGGTAGAGGGGTTCTTTTCCCTGCATAAGGTATTTCATTTCCCAAAAATGCGAGAGATGGTGCTCGGCACCCGACGCAGGGCGTGTACAGCCCGAAAGGAGCATTGCAAGACCCGAAAGCACCAATGCATCCATTATCGCACTGCCGTATTCGGGGTCGGAGCTGTTTCCGTACCTTGCTATCGAGACCGCTCGGTCAACGGCGTCACGGGTAAGGGATGCGATGCTTTCACAGTAGTACTCACCCGTAGTGATCCTTGCTATCTCCCAGTCGGCAAGGGCGGTATATTTTCCCAGCAGATCGCCAAGTCCCGCAGCCTTGAGCTCGTCGGGCGAAGCGGCAAGTACCTCGGTATCGGCGATAATTACCTCGGGGCATTTTGCGGGGAGGGTGCGCTTAAAGCCGTTTACGGTTATGGGAGCCATGACCGAGGCAAAGCCGTCCATCGAAGGGGCGGTCGCAATTATTGCAAAGGGTATGCCAAGCTCTGCGGCGGTCAAACGGCAGATGTCATTAAGGGAGCCCGTACCTATGGACACTATCCCCTCCGCACCGTTTGCAAGCAGATCGCTTTTTACCCTTTGAGCCTCCTCTGCTGCGGCGACGGTAAGGTTTTCATAGGAGGTATGGCTGATAATAAAGCCTGCCTCTGCGATGGCATCAAGCACACCCGCGGCGGCACGGACGGTATTACCGTCGTATACTGCGTGAAGCCTTTTGGGAAAGGAAGCATCCCGAAGTATCCGACCGCTGTCGGCGGTGTTTCCCCGTGATATCTCAAGCGCTCTGAAATCTATACGGTGCGGCCTGCCGCAGGGACAGTTTTCAAGCGCTCTGTTTATTGCACCAACGTCGATCATAAAGCCTATCTCCCCGATCGAAAATACTATAATACGTATAGTACACAGTATATTACATATTTTCCGAAGTGTCAACAAAAAAGGACATCCTCTATTGATTCACAGGTAAAAAAGCAGTATAATATATGTGGGTTATTTTGGGGAATTATTGCCTTGTATACGGAGGATAAAAAAAGTTGAACTGCAAAAGCATAATCTTTTCTTATTTTAAGAAACACGGCTATCGCTATCTTATCGGCGTCGTATGCGTAATAATCGCATCCATATTCAGCACCGCAATTCCGAAGCTTTTGGGCGACGCCATCGATATGCTTGAGGAGGCAGGGTCTCTCAGCGAGGTCCCCGGCATACGCAAGGTCGCACTTGCCATTGCGCTGTGTGCATTTGCCGCATTCGCTATGAAGTTTATCTGGAGATATTTCATCTTCGGCTTTACCAGAAGCATCGAGCTTCATCTGCGGCACTCCATCTTTTCAAGGCTTCAGGAGCTTTCGCAGGACTACTACGTAAAAAACAACACCGGTGACCTTATAACCAGAGGCATCGTCGACGTACAGGCGGTCAGAATGCTCTTTGGCGGCGGTCTTGTCGGCTTTATCGAGATCATATCAAACGCAGTCATCACCATCTCCTATATGGTCGCTACCGCAAACCTTGGACTTACCGCCATATCGGTGATCCCCGTACCCATACTACTTTTTATCCTTGTAAAGATACGCAAGGTAATGCGCCGAAAGTACGCCGAGGTACAGGCCTCGGTATCCGATATTGCATCGAAGGTGCAGGAAAACATCACCGGCATACGTGTCATAAAGGCATTTTCCCAGGAAAGCGATGAAAACAAGCGTTTTGAGGAGCTTTCAAAGAAAAAATGGAAGGCAGAGATCGGCTTTACAAAGGCATGGGCCTTCGTAAACCCCACCTCCTCATTCGTATTCGGCGTGGTTTTTTCCCTATTCCTCTACTTTGGCGGCAAGGCCGTCATAAACGGCAGTCTCTCCCTTGGCGAATTCGTAGCATTCAACACATACATAGTCTACCTTCTCGACCCCGTATCCCGCATCAGCCATCTGGTACAGGTCTGGCAGAGAGGTCTCGTATCGATCCAGAGAATGGACGTTATCCTCTCCTCCACCCCGACCGTTGACGACAGCAGAGCCAAGCCCGAGATAACCGAGCTTGGAAACGTCGGCATCTCGGTAAAGGGTCTGACCTATTCCTACCCCGGTACCGACACAGAGGTGCTCAAAGACATCTCCTTTGATCTGCGTCCGGGCGAGGTGCTTGCCGTAATGGGGCCGACGGGCTGCGGAAAGTCGACCATAATGAGCCTTCTTATGCGTATGTGGGAGGCTCCCGACGACAGTATAACCGTAAACGGACACGCCATTGACGAAATACCCCTGCGTACCCTGCGAAGCTCGATATCCTACGTTCCCCAGGAGGCATTCCTCTTCTCCGACACTATAATGAACAACATTATATTCTACGACGATGCCATCACCCCCGACGATGCCGTTGCCGCAGCCAAGGTAGCAGCAGTTCACGAGAGCATAAGCGAGTTCCAAGAGGGCTATAACACCATCGTCGGCGAGCGAGGTATGACCCTTTCGGGCGGACAAAAGCAGCGCATCTCCATTGCCAGAGCGATCTCCCGCAAGCCGGGGCTTTTGCTGCTTGACGACTGTCTTTCGGCGGTCGACGCAGAGACCGAGCACGAGATAATCGCAGGTCTCAGGGAGCATATCCGCGGATGCACAACCATCATAGTTACCCACCGTATAGCGGCGGCCAGTCTTGCAGACAGGATCCTTCTTTTAAGCGAGGACGGGCGTGCAGAGGCGCTCGGCACACACGCCGAGCTGTCCCAGACCAGCGAGGCATACCGCAGTCTCATCGCCCTTAGCAAGGCAAATTCCGAAAAGGAGGGTAACAACTGATGTCCACACAGAAGATGTCGGAATACGTAGGCGGCAAGAAACGCCACACCCTCCTGCGGCTTCTCAAAAACTTTGGGGCGCACAAGGGACTTACCGCCTTCGCCCTCCTGCTTGCGACCTGCACCAACCTCGTAGTGATCGCAAAGCCCTATATCCTAAAGCTCATAATCGACGAAAACCTTGAGATCGGCTTAAACGATCTGGCCTCAATAGGAAGGCTTGCCCTTCTCTATTTCGGCGTAGTGACCTTCGGCGTGGTAAGCGAGTATCTCCAGACCCTCACCCTTTCGGCACTCGGTCAGCGCATAATGCACCGCATGCGTACCTCGCTTTTTGCCCACATCCAAAAGATGAATATGAGCTTTTTCGACCACAACTCCTCGGGCTCACTGCTGACACGTGTCAACTCCGACGTTGAGTCGTTAAGCCAGCTCTTTTCGTCCATAGTCATAATGTTTATCAAGGAGATACTCCTTATAATAAACGTTATGATCGCAATGCTCCTGCTTGACGTCAGACTCGCTCTTTACAGCTTTATCTGTCTGCCCCTGGTCGGGGGTATCACCCTGTTTTACCGCACCCTCGCAAGAAAGAACTTCATTAAGCTCAAGGCTCAGCTTTCAAAGATGAACGGATTTCTTGCCGAAAACATCACCGGTATGAAGATGGTACAGATATTCTGCCGTGAAAAGCCAAAGAACGATGAATTCTTCGCCTTAGGCAAGCAGTACTACAAGTTCGGCATGACCGAGATAATCCTCAACAGCCTTACTAACCCCTTCCTGACGGCCTTGGCGCATCTTTTCATTGCCATCATTATTTCGATCTTTGCCCCCGACGTCATCCTCGGTGGCCTTGAAATAGGCGTGCTCTTTGCATTTACCCAGTACGTCAAGCAGTTCTTCAACCCCATCGCCCAGCTTGCAGACCAGTTTACCACCATCCAGTCCTCACTTATATCGGCCGACCGAATCTACGACATTATGGACAAGACCGACACCATCGAGGACCTTGATGCGGGTCTCCCCCTCAAGAGCTTTTCGGGACACATCGAGTTCAAGAACGTCTGGTTTGCCTATAACGATGAAAATTGGGTCATCAAGGACCTCAGCTTTGAGGTAAAGCCGGGACAGTCGGTGGCCTTCGTAGGCTCCACCGGCTCGGGTAAGACGACGATAATCTCCCTGCTTGCACGCTTCTATGAGATACAAAAGGGTCAGATACTCATCGACGGAGTCGATATCCGTGAGTACAACCTAAACGATCTCCGCCGTTGCATATCGGTAGTACAGCAGGACGTCTTCCTCTTCTCGGGCGATCTTAAGTACAACATCCGCCTCAACGACGAGTCCATAAGCGACAGGGACATACGTGCGGCAGTGCGTACAGTCAGTGCAGAGCGGTTTATAAAGAGCCTTCCCGACGGCCTTGACCAGCACGTTGCCGAGCGAGGCATGGAATTCTCGGCAGGTCAGCGACAGCTCATCGCCTTTGCAAGAGCCGTTGCGGCCAAGCCCTCGGTGCTCATACTCGACGAGGCGACTGCCTCCATCGACACCGAGACCGAGCACGATCTCTCGGTGGCAATGGCAAACATCTCCGAGGATCACACCACCATCACCATCGCCCACAGACTCTCGACCATAACCTCCTGCGACCAGATATTCGTGCTTGACCACGGTGTACTCACCGAGCACGGCAGACACGACGATCTGATAGAGCTTGACGGCCGCTACGCCGAGCTCTACCGCATCTCCCAGACCGACACACAGCGATAAATAAAAAAGACCTGCCCCATCGGGCAGGCCTTTTTGTATAGTTATTTTCTCATGGCCGCTATGGCGGCGGCAGGGTCCTTTGCGCCAAATACGGCGCTTCCCGATACTATCATATCGGCGCCTGCGGCAATGACATCTGCGGCGTTGTTCGGGGTCACTCCCCCATCCACCTCAAGGCGGATGCTTCTTCCCGATGCCTTTATCATATCGGCCACACGGGACAGCTTACCAAGCGTGGAGGGAATAAACTTCTGGCCGCCGAATCCGGGGTTTACCGACATACAAAGGATAAGGTCGACCTGGTCCATAACGTACTCAAGCACCTTTTCCGACGTCGAAGGATTGAGCGCAACTCCCGCAAGCTTGCCCGCAGAGTGTATCTGCTGGAGCACACGGTGGAGATGTCCGCAGGCTTCGGCGTGAACGGTGATTATATCGGCACCCGCAAGGGCGAACTCCTCGACGTACCGACCGGGGTCGGCGATCATAAGGTGGACGTCCAGCTCAAGCTCGGTACGCTCACGCAGAGCCTTTATCATCGGCTGACCGAAGGTTATGTTGGGGACGAAGATGCCGTCCATAACGTCGCAGTGCACCGAGTCGGCCTTCCATTTTTCAAGGTCGGAGACCGCCTTACCGTAGTCGGCAAAATCGGCCGCAAGCAGCGACGGTGCGATCCTTATACTCATCAGAGCTTCACTCCGAAATCAAGGCCGAGGCAGGCCATATGCGCCTTGTAAAGGGCGTTAAAGGAAAGGACCTCGGTGTAGAAGGAGGGAACGAAATTATCACGGTTGCTGGAACGGGTGTAGTCGCTCATTTCGGGGAAGTGGAAGGTCTTGATGTACTTCTTGGCGCAGACGGGATACTGACGTCCCTCGATGGCGGAAACGACGCCAAGGTAGTCCTGAAGCTTCTCTGCAAGCTCGGGCTGAGCCTCGTAGTTCTTGCACAGCCAGGCGTAGGCTTCGGGGTGGAAGTTGGCCATAACGCCCGAGAAGCCAGAGGCGCCTGCCCTGAGGGTCTGCAGAAGCTGAGCGCAGTTGGCGTTGAAGAGCTTGATGACTCCCTTGCCTGCACGGATTTTGGCGTTTATGAGATCTGCATCACAGCAGGTGTCCTTCATGAAGGTGAATCTACCGGTGTCGGCGCAGAAGGAGATGACTTCGGGGGTAAGTACTCTCTTGTAGGGATAGGGGCACTCATAGAAGCCAAAGGAGATCTCGGGAGAGACACGGTCAAGGACGTACTTAAGGTTCTTAAGGAGCACGTCATCGCCCTCGTCGGCCTTGGCAAAACGGTTGGGCAGCAGAACGACGTTGTCTACGCCGGTCTTGGCCATGGCCTCGATACCTGCGATCTGCTCGTCAAGATCGTCGGCACAGTGACCCGAGGCAACGACACCGACTCTGCCGTTTACCTTTTTGACGATAAATGCGGCAAGCTCTACCCTTTCCTCTGCGGTCAGGAAGAACATCTCCGAAGACTGGCACACCGCAAAAATTCCGGCGACGCCGCGTTCAATATACCATTCCACGAGCTTCTCGACCATTGCATAGTCGATCTTTCCGTCCTCGGTGAAGGGGGTGATCATTGTCGGCCATACGCCGTTGGCTATTTCTTTCATCTTTAAACGACCTCTTTTCGTTGGGTATGGTGTAATTATACCACCCTTTCATTTTATTTTCAATATAACTATTGCTATTTTGGATACGATGTTATAAAATGTTACTACAATAATCTAAGAGAGGTGCCCTTATATGAGCAAGCTCGCAGCCCAGCTTTACACCGTCCGTGAATTTTGCAAGACCGAAGAGGACATTGCACGCAGTATGGAAAAGATAGCCGCGATCGGCTACGACACCGTCCAGGTCTCTGGTCTTGGAAGCATCCCACACGACCGTATGCGGAGGATAATGGATGACAACGGCCTTTCGATACTCGTGACACATAACTCCTATGATGAGATCGCCAACCGTACCGACGAGCTCATAGAAAAGCACTATATATACGGCTGTAAAAACGTAGGGCTTGGCTCTATGCCAAACGATATATTTGACCGCAGGACAGAGCAGGGCTTTACCGAATTTGCAAAAAAGTCCGAGGAGCTCGCCTGCCGTCTCAAGGAAGCGGGACTCAACTACGTCTACCACAACCACAACTTCGAGATGATCCGTTTCGGAAAGAAGACCGGCCTTGACATCATATACGACAACGCTCCCACCCTTCGGGGCGAGATAGACACCTATTGGATCACCGCAGGCGGCGGCGACCCGACGGTGTGGATAGACAAGCTTTCGGGACGTATGGATCTTATCCACTTCAAGGACATGGCCTTCAGCGCCGAAGGCAGGCAGGTATTCGCCGAGATCGGCGAGGGCAACCTCAACTGGGCGGGCATAATTGCCGCCTGCGAGCGAAACGGCATCGAAAAGTACATCATCGAGCAGGACTCCTGCCCCGTCGACCCCTTTGAAAGCCTCCGCATCAGCTTCGAAAACCTCAAGGCAATGGGTGTGGATCGATAGACACCCGAAAAATAAAAGGCACTCGGAAGAATCCGAGTGCCCTTTTTACTGTTCAAATATCACCGTTATCCGAAGCTTTTTGTCGGCAAAGTCGGCCGATATACTGCCGCCCATGCGCTCGGTCAACAGCTTTGCGATGGAGAGGCCGAGTCCTGTCGACCGCCTGGCGGAATCGACGGTATAGAATCTGTCGAAAAGCTTTCCCACGTCGACGTTTGACAGGTCGGAGGCCGTGTTTTCAAACAGTATCTCCCCGCCCTCACTCAGGCTGACCTTGAAATCGCCGTCGCTGTATTTCACGGCGTTGCCGATAATGTTTGAAAGTATTCGGGAAAAGGCCGAAGAGTCAAGTCTGCGAACGACGGAAACCGACGGAAGGGATATCTTCGGATAGATGTTCTTTTCCCCGAACGCCGCATAGAAGGACAGCAGGCTCTCTTCAAGCATACTCCGCAGGTCGACGTCCTGAAAAACCAGTTCCGTCTCCGATGATATCACCGAGTATCGGAAAAGCTCCTCGGTAAGCCTGCGCAGAGCCTCGGTACGGTCTGATATGAGCGAAAGATACCGTCTGACGGCGGGCGAGGTTTCCTCCCGTTCAAGCAGGTCGAGATATCCCCTGACGGCAGTCAGCGGTGTGCGGAGATCGTGGGATATATTGGTCACGGCCTCCTTAAGCTCACGGTCGCCGTTTATATACCGCCGCCGCTGTCTGCGAAGCTCTGACAGTCGCACAGACAGCTCCGAGGCAAGACGTCTGACGTATCTGTCCCCCGACGAGACGGAGATAAGGCGATTCGTATCGGTGGGAAGATGATCGCAAACGCAACGGCATATCTCGTCCATACTCTTTCGCATAATACAGATCTTCACCGCAAGAGCGATCACCAGCACGAGCAATCCTCCGCAGACGAGCCAAAGCAGGGCCATCCTTCCGACCTCCTTTTATTTGAATTCCTTTCTTCGAAAGGCCAGGTATCCGACTGCCGTCACGGCGACGAGTACTCCAAGCGGGTAGAGCGGAAGCGGAAGTATCTCACTGCGGTCCTTATCCTCATCATCCAAAGGCAATCCGTCCGTGGCCAAAAGGTATTTCTTCACGATGTCGGTATACTGCCTTTCGATCCCGAAAGGAGATGCCTTTTGGACGAAATTAAAGACCTGTCGTTTCACCCCGCCGACGTAAAAAGGGTTGTCAACGCGCTCGCCTTCGGGTCTGCTCGGCAGAGGCATCTCTTCACCCTCCTGCGGCATCTGATCGGAGGATACGATATAGTAAAACTCCGACTGATTCAGTGCTACGGCGATGCGTGAGTAGGCGTTCACGGCAACGATAAGCAGTACTGCGTTCAGTACGACGGCGACGGCTCTGTTGGGAATAAGGCAGCTTACCGCCAGATATACCCCTGCCGCCGCAAGGCAACCAAGCAGGCTTCCGACAAATACCGACATCATAATATCGTACCCGACCGCACCAAACAGTTCGTAATTAAACACCGAAAATCCCGCAGCCATCAGCAGGAACATCACAGCCGTTCCTCCAAGAGAGAGCATCAGCTCGGAGAAAAATATCTCTCCCCTTCCGTGGCCCGCTACGAGCTTGTTTCTAAACTGCCCCTCGCCGTATTCCTGTCCTACCGCAAACGACACGGTAACAGCAATCAGCAAAAAGCCGATCGTTATAAAAAACTCATCAAAGGTAAACGTTTCCGAGGTACGTGCCCCGCCAAGCAGACCCAGCCCAAACGAAAGCAGTAAGGCTATGCGGAAGGTTCTGCTTTTGAGGTATCTGTGCACACCCGCTCTTATAAGCTTTGTCATATTTGCCACCCCTACGAAAACGTCTTTCTTCTGAAGATCAGCCATCCTGCGAGTATGAGCACGGGGACGGGTGCGACCATTCTGATCGGCGCACGGTCTAAAAAACGTTGCTCGTCGGGAGATATCTCCCGACGCAGGAAATCGTTTCCGATGGTGTTCGCAGTGGCGTCCATTGCAGAGGCGAGCGCTTCATCCTCATAGAGCCAGGGCACCATCACATCCTCGTAATCGGAAAGCACCCCGAAGGGATTTGCGTTTTTATAAAATATCAGTACCTCACGGAGAGGACTGTCAACATACCTTTCGTTTTCCTCGATATAATCCTGCCATTCTCCGCCATCGACTCTGTACCGTCCCTTAAAAAATTCGGGCTCGGCAAGCAGATCCAGCACCAAGGCGGTGGAGGCAAAAAGGACGACGACGGTTATCATACATCCCGCCGCGGCCGCAGCGGGTCTTGAAAAAATACAAGAGACGGTGACAAACGCCGTCGCAAGCATAACGGCCATACACCCAAAACCAAGCAGGCATTGGAGGATCATTTTCAGAGGCGTGTTCCCAAGCAACCTGATATTGACCACGAAGGAGAAAGCAGCGAAGATCGCAAAAAAGAACAGTACTACTACGTTCGCAACTATCAGTTCGGAAAAAAATATCTTCGTTCTTGAAAAACCGCAGACGAGCTTATTTTTCACACAGCCTGCCGTTTCGGTTCCGACCGTGAGGCATATAACCGTCGCAAAGACTATGATCTCTGCGAGAAACCACCGTGCGCTCAACTCCGAGGCGTAGTGTATCCAACGGGAAAACAGTCCTGCGAAAACAGCCGTCAGCAGAAGGCAGATACCAAACACCATGCTGTGGGTATACCTGAAAAACGTCGCTTTTAGCAGTTTACTCATCGGTGTTGCCCCCTATCAGATTGATAAAGTAGGCCTCTAAGTTTTCATCCTGCTCCTTCGCCGAAAGGAGCTCTCCTCCCTCCTTGTCCAACGCCAGCACAAGTTCCGAAAGCCCGATCTCGCCGTAGATATCTGCTGAGGTGTCCGAAAGGATCTCGTATTGCCTTCCCATTTTGTCCAGCACACGGACGAGAGCCTTCGTATCGTTCACCTCCACCCTCAGACATTTTCTGCAGGCGGACTCAAGTTCTGCGGCACTTATCTCCTTTACCAGCCGACCCTTGTCTATAAATCCGTAGTGCGTTGCAAGACGTGAAAGCTCGGAGAGGATGTGGCTGGAGATGAGAAAGGTTATCCCCTGCACACGATTCAGTCTGAGTATCAGCTCACGTATCTCGACGATGCCCTGCGGGTCAAGGCCGTTTGTCGGTTCGTCGAGCAGTACAAAGTCGGGGTTGCCCGTCAGCGCAACGGCGATCCCCAGACGCTGTTTCATACCGAGAGAAAAATTCTTGACCTTTTTTCTTCCGACGTGGCCAAGCCCCACCAGATCAAGCAGTCCCGGAATAGCGTCATAAGATGGCAGACCGAGCATAAGTGCCTGCTGTTTGAGGTTGTCTTCGGCAGACATATTGAGGTAGAGCGACGGTGTTTCGACTACCGCACCCATCCTTCTCCTGGATGACGCTATCGTCCTGTCATCGTTTTCAACACCGTAGAGGGAATAAGTCCCGCCGCTTGGCTTCTGAAGTCCGCAAACGACACGGATAAGGGTGGTCTTGCCCGCACCGTTGCGGCCGACGAACCCGTAGATAGCCCCTTTGGGAACGCTCATCGTTACGTCCTTGAGGGCGTATGCCCTGCCGTAGCGTTTACACAGCGCAGAGGTCACCAGCACATTTTCCATACGAAAACCTCCTTTTGTTTTCTTCGCTGTAATTCTACCTCAAAGGCGTAAAGTTTGCGGTAAAGAAGAGGGTAAAGATTTGGTAAAGATTTATTTTTTGAGCTTAAAGCCTATCCCCCATACCGCTTCTATATAGTCCCTGCCGGATATCTCACGGAGCTTTCTGCGAAGGTTGCTGACGTGCATTTTTAATGAGCTTTCGGTGCAGTCGGGTGTATCAAGGGCTATGCGGTCAAGAAGCTGCGATTTGGATAGCACCTGTTCGGGGTTTTGCATAAGATGTTTGAGCAGGGCAAACTCCGTCGGAGTGAGCTTTATTTCGCACTCTCCCACGGTGACGGTCCGGACTACCGTATCGAGGGTTATAAGATCAAAAGAAAGTACCGTCGGAGTCGCCGCTTTCCCCCTCAAGGCGACCGCAATACGGGCCAAAAGTTCCTTTGTATCAAAGGGTTTTGTCACGTAATCTGCCGCACCTGCAAGTAGCATGGAGACCTTGTTGTCTATATCCACCTTCGCACTGACGACGATAGTCGGCACACCGTCAAGCTGCGGCAGTACCTGCTCACCCGAAAGGCCCGGGAGCATTAGATCAAGCAGGCAGAGGTCGGGGCGTACGGAGGAAAGCAGCAGCAGAGCCTCCGTTCCCGAATAGGCACGCATAACGTCGTAGCCTTCCCTCTCCAAGACCTCTTGGAGCATATTTCCTATATGGACGTCGTCGTCTATGATAAGTATCTTTTTCATCCTTCCGCCCCCCTATAATTATTGACATTATATCAACCGTACAATTCGCTGTCAAGGGCATGAAAAAGCCCTGCGGGGCTACCGCAGGGCAGTTTTAGATCATTTTCCGCTATTACTTTCCGAAGATCTGCCTTAAAAGGTCGGAGTCAAACCAATCGTCAGCATTGGCAGAGGGCTCGGAGGCTTCGGTATCCTCGGACTTCTTCTTTGAAAAGAAGGGCAGCGCATCGGTCGCTTCGACGGGTTGCGGCTCGGCCTCCATGGGGTTTGCATCGTCGCTTTCAAAGCCCGTAGCAATGATGGTGATACGCATTTCATCCTTGAGAGAGGGGTCTATAGCCGCACCGAAGAGGATGGTGGCATCCTCGCCGACGTTGTCCTGAACGAAGCCTGCGGCTTCCTCGACCTCGGCAAGCTCCATATCCTTGCCGCCGGTGATGTTGATTATTATACCGCGTGCGCCGTTGATGGAGGTCTCAAGCAGCGGACTCTGGACCGCCATCTTTGCGGCAGAAAGGGCCTTTCCGACACCCGCCGCACGGCCTACGCCCATATGGGCAAAGCCGCCGTCGGACACGACGGTCTCGATATCGGCAAAGTCGAGGTTGATAAGCCCGTTGACGGTTATAAGCTCGTAGATACTGCGTATAGCCTGGCGCAGGACGTCGTCTGCCAGGTTAAAAGCATTGACGAGTGTTATCTTTTGGTCGGTAACGTATTTCAGTCTCTCATTGGGAATTACAAGCAGGGAGTCGACCACACCGTGAAGCTCGGCGATACCCTTTTCGGCCTGTATACGGCGGCGTGCGCCCTCAAACTTGAAGGGGCGGGTAACTACGCCGACGGTCAGAATACCAAGCTCCTTGGCGATCTCGGCGACAACGGGGGCTCCGCCCGTACCCGTACCGCCGCCCATACCTGCAGTTATAAAGAGCAGGTCTGCATCGGATATGAGCGCCTTGATCTCGGCACGGCTCTCCTCTGCGGCCTTCCTCCCCTTTTCCGGCATAGCGCCGCAGCCCTTACCGCAGGCGACCTTTTCGCCCGTCTGGAGCTTTACGGGGGCAAGAGAGCGCTCAAGCTGTTGAAGGTCGGTATTTATAGCGATGAATTCAGCACCGGTAAGTCCTGCGCTTATCATTCTGTCGACGGTATTGTTTCCGCCGCCGCCTATTCCTATTACCTTTATGCGGGATACGCTTTCTTCGCTTCCGCCAAACCTTATCGCCATTTTACTTTCCTCCCAAGACAGTCTCAAAAGGCTGTCCCTTTTAAGGACAGCCCTTCGAAAGCTTCCGTTATCTCTTATTGAAAATAGCCATTATGTCGCCGTAGGGATCGTCCTCAGACTTTTTTACTTCCTTTTCGCCGCTTATGCCCTGGGGATAAACGTCAAGGTTGCCGTCGGCGTTCTCGGCTTCACCGGTGACCATTTCGGCAACTACTGCCGAGGTGGTGGGGGCCTTGATGGGGTTGGGACCCTCGGTATCAAAGCCGGTAGCGATGATGGTGACCTTGATCTCGTCGTCAAGGCTTTCGTCGATGGCGGCACCGAAGATTATGTTGGCATCGGGATGCGCCGACTCTTCGACGATGGATGCGGCGGTCTCGATCTCTTCCAGACCGATATCGACCGAACCGATGATGTTGATAAGTACGCCACGGGCGCCGTTGATGGAGGTCTCAAGCAGCGGGCTCTGGATGGCAAGCTTTGCTGCCTCGAGTGCCTTTTCCTTGCCGGAGGCACGGCCTACGCCCATATGTGCATAGCCTGCGTCACGCATTACCGCACAGACGTCGGCAAAGTCAAGGTTGACAAGACCGGGCATCTTTATAAGGTCGGAAATGCTCTGGACAGCCTGACGGAGAACGTCGTCGGCATAGTTAAATGCGTTGAGGAAGGTTATCTTCTGCTCGGTTACGTACTTGAGTCTCTCGTTGGGGATGACGACCAGGGAGTCGACCTTTTCACGGAGAGCGGCAATGCCCTCTTCGGCCTGCTTCATTCTCTTGGAGCCTTCAAACTTGAAGGGCTTGGTCACTACGCCAACGGTCAGAATGCCCATGTCACGGGCGATCTCGGCGACCACGGGGGCGCCGCCGGTACCGGTACCGCCGCCCATACCTGCAGTTATAAATACCATGTCGGTGTTCTGGAGCAGACCCTGAATGTCCTCACGGTTTTCCTCCAACGCCTTCTTGCCCTTGTCGGGGTTAGCACCGCAGCCCTGGCCCTTGGTGATGCGCTCGCCCACCTGAAGAGGGATTCCCGCTGCGCTGAGAAGCTGCTGCTTGTCGGTGTTGACGGAGATGAACTCCACTCCCTGCAGGTTGCTCTCGACCATGCGGTTTATGGCGTTGTTACCGCCGCCGCCTATACCGATAACCTTAATATTCACGACGTTGTCAACGTTCTGTTCGATCTGTAAAGGCATATGCTTTCCTCCTGAAATGACTTTTTTGAGCTGTAAAGGCGTTTACCTTTCGCTGATATATATTGTATAACATTTTTCGCCAAAATACAATATATATCTATATTTTTTTCACAATATTTTTTAGGAAAATTTTTACTCTCAGTTTACCACGGCCTCACCCGAGGATACGTCTATATGTGCATCGAACCTACCCTTTGCCTCAAGGTCGGCTATTACCATCGTAACCAGCCTGAGCTTGTCCCCAAAATCGCCCGAGCGCCCCATGCTCACACGGAAGCCATCAAGCTCGAAAACGGTGTCGTAAATCTTTACAACGGATATTTTGTTGACACGCTCGAGCAGGCCGCAGGCCTCAAGCTCATCAAGTATCTCCGAAAGCGGAGCTGACGGACCGTCCGAGGCTACGTAGACCTTTCCAAGCTCGGGCTTTACAAGCTCCGCACCGTATATTACCGTCGGTGCGGCTGCGGGGTCGGGCGTATACTCAAGCAACCGCCCCGAGCCATCGCATATCCAGAATCCGTCATCGTATTCAACGGCAAATCTCGGACTGCACTCGCTGACGGTTATACGGATGCGGTCGGGAAATATCCTTCTGATCTCTATCTTCTCAAGCCATATAAGCTTTTCAAGCATTCTGTCGGTGACCGAGAACTTGTCCATCAGCAGGAGGTTATCCCCCTGCTTTATACCCGATGCGGAAATAATCTCATCCTGAGTGTAGCGTGTGTTTCCGTGGACCTCTACGGTATCCACGGTAAAAAACACGCTGACGGTAAATATTGCCGCCGCCACGGTAAAGGCCATCGCAAAGGAGAGATATATCATCGAATTCTTCCTTCTGCGATAGGAGCGCTTCTGTTCCCTTACGCTCTCCCGATCCCTCTTTGCCTGGGCCTTCCTTTGTGCCTTCTGTTCACGGAGGACAAGCTTTTTGCGATCTTTGCGTTCCTTGCGGGACGGGGCTATTTTATTTTTTTGCCTGTCATCCATCTGTTCTCTCCACATCCGCACCCAGAGCCGCCAAGCTCTGCTCAATGCGCTGATATCCTCTGTCGATATATTCTGTACCCGATATTACCGTACGTCCCCTTGCGCCTACTGCGGCGACAGCCATTGCCGCACCGCCCCGCAGGTCGTACGCCTTTACCTCGGCTCCCTGCAGTTCTCTGACGCCCTTGACCCGTACTCTGCCCGATTCCACGGTTATATCCGCACCCATTTTTATGAGCTCTCCGCACTGTCTGAAGCGGTCGGAGAACACGGTATCCTCGATAAGGGTCTGTCCCGATGCCACCGAGCACACCGCCGTAAACATCGGCTGGGCATCGGTTGGAAAGCCCGGGTGGGGTCTTGTGATTATGCGTCCGGGGGAGGTCGGACGTCCGTTTGCACTGACACGCAGACCTCTGCGGTCGTATCTGAATTCACAGCCCATGTTCGCCGCAGTACGCACTACGTTTGCCATACTGCAGCCCCTTGCACCGCAAAGAAGGACGTCTCCCCCCGCTGACATTACCGCACAGATATAGGTTGCGGCGGCGATTCTGTCGGGATGTACCCGATGTACCACCGTCCCCCTGCAGGTGCTTGCAGGCGTTATCTCTATACATCTGCCGCCCGCACCCTTGACACGGTGTCCCATAGCGTTTAGAAACTCCGCAAGCTCGACTATCTCCGGCTCGGCGGCGGCGTTCTCTATTCGTGTGATACCCCTGCATCCGCAGGCAAAGAGCATGGCATTCTCAGTCGCACCCACGCTCAAGCCCTTGAGCCTTATGCGTGAGCCTTTGGGGTCGGTACAGACGGCCTTTACGCTTCCGCCGCATTCCACCCTGGCTCCGAGCCGTCTCAAAAGGTCTATATGTATGTCAATAGGTCTTGCCCCCAGGGCGCATCCGCCCGGGTATCCCACCTCTGCACTTCCCGTACGGGCAAGCAATGCCCCGAGAAAGCCGATGGAGGAGCGCATACACCCCGTCATCTCGCCGCATACCGCAGAGCCGTTAAGCGTCGAGGCATCGACCGTGACCCGATGGCCCTCCCTGCTGACGGTACAGCCAAGGCTTTGCAGTATCAAAAGGGTATTTTCAACGTCTGAAAGCTCGGGACAGTTTTCTATTACGCTGACACCCCGGTTTATCACGCAGGCCGCAAGTATCGGAAGCACTCCGTTTTTCGAGCCCTGCAGCTCCAATTCTCCGCAAAGACGTCTCTGTCCCTCTATGACGATCCTTGACACAATCATACACATCCTTCATATCTGCTGATACTGCATAATATGAAGACGGCGGGCTTTGTGTTAACCTATAAGCTCAAGAAGGCTTTTATATATTTTTTCTCCCGCATCGTAGACTGCGATCGTGCTTGCCGCCGCAGACATCCTTTCCATCCTTTCGGGGTCGGAAAGGAGTCCGTTTATCTCATCGTAGAGTCTCTGTGCACTGCAGTCGGACTCCTCAAGGAACACCGCACCCCCTCGGTCGGCGATGGCGTGGGCGTTGTTGTGCTGATGATGTCCCGACACGTTGGGGGACGGTATTATTACCGACGGGGTTCCTGTTGCGGCAAGCTCGCTTACCGTCATTGCCCCCGCACGGCAGAGTATAACGTCAGCGGCGGCCATTACCGTAGGCGCATCGTAGACGTATTCCCTTAGGTCAATTTTTTTGTAGCCGTTGATGTCAATGCCAAGGTTGGCAAGATGCTCGGGCATTTTTTTGTGTCCGAGTGTGCCTGCCGAATGTATGTGGGTAAATTCTGCAGAATTTTCCATTTCAAGCTTGAAAAGCTCGGCGGTAATACGGTTCATTTCGCTTGCACCGAGCGATCCCCAGAAGGAATAGACTAGGGGGGTATCTATTCCGAGAAGCTTTTTTGCTTCCGACTTTTTCGAATAGACCATACCCTCTCTGAGGGGATTTCCTGTAAACTGGGTCTTCTTTTTGGGGAAGTACCTTGCGGCATCCTCAAAGCCGATCATTACTCTGTCAACGTAGCGAGAAAGGAGACGGTTTGACCTGCCCGGGAGGGCGTTTGACTCGTGTATGGCGGTGGGTATACCCTTCTTTGCGCCTGCATAGAGCGGCGGAAAGCAGGCAAATCCGCCCGTTCCGAGTATGACGTCGGGGTTGAAGCGGTCGATTATCTCCCCTGCCTGTTTGACAGCGGAGCGCATCTTCCCCGCCGTAGCGAGGTTGTAGACGCAGGCCTTGGGGCTGAGGCTGTGCTTAAAGCCTCTCATGGGGAAGGTCTCAAGGGCAAAGCCCGCCTCTACGACAAGCTTTTCCTCCATACCGCCCTTGGCGCCTATAAACAGTATATCCGACGACGGGCGTCGACTTCTGACGTATCTTGCCATGGCTATGGCCGGATTTATATGTCCCGCCGTTCCGCCACCTGCCAAAAGCAGTCTCATCTAACCATTCCTTTCAACATGCATCTGTTTTGATACGCTCAGCACCACACCCATCTCCGCAAGCAGCATTACAAGCGAGCTTCCGCCGTAGCTGAAAAACGGAAGTGACACGCCCGTGACCGGGATCGCATTGGTCACGACTGCGATGTTGAGCAGAGCCTGAAGGGCGACGTGGGTGGTAATACCGATGACCAAAAGTGCGCCGAATCGGTCTCTGGAGTGCATTGCGATCCAGAAGCCGCGTATTATGAGCAGTGCAAAAAGTGCTATCACGAAGATCGCACCGACCATCCCAAGCTCCTCACAGACTATGGCAAAGACGTAGTCGTTGTGAGCTTCGGGTAGGTATAGCTGCTTTTGTCTTGAGTTTCCGAGCCCCAGGCCGAATATGCCCCCCGCCGATATGGCGTAAAGGGACTGTATTGTCTGGTAGCCGAGGCCGAGCGGATCTATAAATGGGTCCTTCCAGACGGGAATTCTCGCCGTGGCATACTCCGCAAAGAGCTTTAGCTTTATTGCAAAGGCCACCCCCGCACCGCCAAGACCGAGAGCGCCGACGAGATATCCCCAGTGTATCTCGGAGTTGAAGATCACCACGAATGCGGTAACGACGATTATTACCGTTGCCGAAAGGTGTCGCTCAAGCATAACAAGGGGGACTATCGTTCCCAGTGCCAGAAGCGGCGGAAGCACGCTCCAGCCAAAGCTTCTGAAGCGCTTGAGCCTACCGCCCGCACGGTCTGCAAACCAGGCAAGCATCAGCACTACGGTAAACTTTGCTACCTCCGAGGGCTGTATACTGCCGATCCCGGGTATCTCAAGCCAGCGCTGTGCGCCGTTTGCGGTACGTCCGAAAAGGAGTACCGCACCGAGCATTGCAACCGTAGCCCCCCATATTCCGAGGAGAAGGTACCACTTTTTAAGTCTCGTATAATCGAAGTGCGCCAGCACTATCATCAGCGCAACGCCTATAACGGCAAACACCGCCTGACGTCTGAGATAGTAGGTATCGGTGCCGTAATAATACTGCGACCAGGCAGAGCCTGCCGAGTACATCATAACAAGTCCAAAGCAGAGAAGTGCAATGACCACGGTAAAAAACACTGCGTCCATCGGGAAAAATCTCGCTCTGAGCTTGGGCGAGGGACCCTCCGAGGCGAGCATTCTGTCTACCCTGCTCTCCCCCGCAGGCTCCGAGGTAACGACCTTTTCATACTCCCTGTTCAAGGCGCGGCGATGCCGGGCGTCGTTTTTCGACGGCCCGGGCATTGGTTGGGTATTCAGTCGCAGCGTATTCTGCTGCGGACGGATGCTTTCGTATTCCTTGTGCGCCTTGGCACGCTTTCTACCGTCCATTGAAGCTCCTTAAAAAAGTTTATACACTCCCGCAACGCTCAACGCACAAAATGCAGTCGATACAAGTGTAAATATCCAAAAAACCTTCTTTTCCTTCCAGCCGCACATCTCAAAGTGGTGGTGTATGGGAGCCATCTTGAATATGCGCTTGCCGTGGCTGAGCTTAAAGTATCCTACCTGCAGTACCACCGAGGCGGCCTCGGCGAGGTAGACAAATCCGCAAACTATCAGTATCAGCGGACATTCGGCGGCAAACGCCGCACCTGCGATAAGTCCTCCGATAAAGAGCGAGCCGGTGTCGCCCATAAAGACCTTGGCAGGGTTATAGTTGTATACAAGGAAGCCGACAAGGCCGCCGAAGATCGCAGCGGTTATGACGGAGGTCCCGATGTGACCTGTAAGAAGAGCGGTCACAGACAGAAACGCCGCTATGGGGAGGGTGACGCCGCTTGCAAGGCCGTCGACACCGTCGGTAAGGTTTGCGGCGTTGTTGATAAGTGCGATAAACAGTGCCGCAAGAGGACAGTATATCCAGGGGCTGACGGAGACCGTCAGATCAAAAAACGGGATATATACGCTGGATATCGAATATCCGCTTATGCGAAGCAGGGTAAGAAACACGGCCGTGACGGCAAACTGAAGCACCAACTTTTGGATCATGTTCAGGCCGAGATTTTGTTTTTTTGCTATCTTTTCGTAATCGTCAAGGAAGCCTACCGCACCGAACGCCACCGCAGGAAACAAGACGATACCGAGCTCCTTTATGCCCTCAAAGCCGACTATCGCCATTGCCACGGCGCAGGCAATTATCAGCGAAAAGATAAATATCAATCCGCCCATTACGGGGGTACCCTGCTTGTGGAGATGCCAGTTTGGGCCTATCTCCTTTATGCTTTGACCCATCTTAAGCTCAACGAGCTTGGGTATGATTATCTTTCCGAGTATTACCGCAAAAACAAAGGATACTGCCGCCGTGATGGCTATAACTATATAATCATTCATTTGTTGCTTCCCCCAGGAATTCATCCGTGATCTTTTCCATCTTCATGCCTCGGCTGCCCTTGAAAAGGATCATATCGCCCTCACGGGAGAGCTCCTTTAAAAGCGACGCCGCAGCTTCGCTGTCGGTGGTAAATATCTTTTCGGCAGACATACCCCCCTCGGCCGCTCCCGACGCCGTCACGCCACGCATACCGCCGCAGACGACCAGTATATCGGCCTTTCCTGCCGCATAGACGCCGACCTCTCTGTGGGCCTTTTCGGAATAGTCGCCAAGCTCCAGCATATCGCCGAGCACCGCAATACGTCTGCCCTTCCAATCGCCAAGCACGTCAAGGGCGACCTTGACCGACTCGGGGTTTGCGTTGTAGCAGTCGGAGTATATTCTGTATCCGCCCGAGGTATATATCCTCTGGCGCACGCCCTCGGGTGCGCTGTCGTAAAGTCCCTGCGCCGCATCAAGGGGAGCTACTCCCGCAGATATTCCGGCTGCAAATGCGGCAAGTGCATTGAGAACGTTATGCCTTCCCGCATAGCGAAGGCAGGCCTTGACAGATCCTCCCTCAAAGCAGATGTCAAACTCACTTCCGTCGTCGTAAAGGCGGACGTTTTGAGCAGTATAATCGGCGTTTTCAAGTCCGAACGTGTGTATTTTCAGCTTTTGGAATTCTTTTCTTCCCTTGAGCAGAGGCTCGTCGGACGGAATTATAATATCCGAGCCCTCGGTCATACCCTCTGCTATCTCGCTTTTGGCCCTTGCTATGCCCTCACGTGAGCCCAAAAATTCGATGTGGGAGGTACCGACGTTGGTAATGACGGCGATGTCGGGACGGGCAAGCCTTGAAAGGCGGGATATCTCTCCGAAGTCGGACATACCCATCTCTATCACGGCCGCACCGTGGCGGCTTTCAAGCTGCATAAGGGTAAGAGGCAGACCTATCTCGTTATTTTTGTTGCCCTGGGTCTTGTGGGTTGTATATTTTCTCGACATTACCGCAGCGGTAAGCTCCTTGGTGGTAGTCTTGCCGACGCTTCCGGTTATGCCGGTAACTATCGGAGAAAAGCTTGCACGGTAGCCTGCGGCAAGGGCGGTAAGGGCGCTCATGGTATCGTAGACCTTTACCGTGGGGCAGTCGCCGGAGTAGCTTTTATGGGTGATGGCCGCCGCCGCACCCGAAGCGTAGGCAGAATCTATATAGTCGTGTCCGTCAAATCTCGCACCGACGAGGGGGATAAAAAGGCTTCCTCTGCTTACGCTTCTCGAATCCGCCGAGAGTCCCTCCACGACGGTATCGGGATGGTCGGTATATGCGCCCGAGCCTATAAGTGCCGCCACACGGGCAAGTGTCATTTTCTCCATAGATATCAGTCTTCCTTGAGCAGCTCTCTTACGACCTCACGTTCGTCAAAGCTGTATTTTACGCCGTTTATCTCCTGATAGGTCTCGTGACCCTTTCCGCAAAGTATCACCAGATCGTCCTCTCTGGCTATCGAAAGGGCCTTGGCTATCGCCTCACGGCGGTTTTCTATAACTATCGGACGGGTCTTTTTCTTCATTCCCGCCACGATCTCGGCAATTATAGCATCGGGGTCCTCTGTACGGGGATTGTCGGAGGTGACCACCGCAACGTCGGCAAGACGCTCGACCACCGCACCCATTTTGGGGCGCTTGGTCCTGTCTCGGTCACCGCCGCAGCCGAATACCGCTATTATCCTGCCCTTTACGCCCGGGCGCACCGCCATGAGTATATTTTCAAGCGCATCGGGGGTATGAGCATAGTCTATCATAACCGAAAACGGTCTGTCAACCTTGACTATTTCGGCACGTCCGCAGGGTCCCTCCGACCCTGCAAGCCCGGGGGCGATCTCCTCAAAGCTCATTCCCAGTGCCGCACATCCGCCTATGGCGCTCAGAGCGTTATGTACCGAAAATTCTCCCGGAATGCCCAGATGCATACGGCAGAGCTTTCCCGTAGTCAGCGCCACAAAATCGACCGAGTCGGGGTTATAGCGTATCTCCTTTGCAACTATATCCGCCCTGTCACGAGCTGCGGAAACGGTCAGCTTCTTTTCACCTGCCGCCTCTTCAAAGACCGAGGCATAGTCGTCGTCAATGTTTATAACGAAGTGCTCGCTCATATCCGCAAGCCTCCGCTTTGCGGCGGCGTAGGCCTCCATGCAGCCGTGGAAGTCGAGATGGTCCTGGGTCAGATTGGTAAATATTCCAACCTCAAAGCGAAGGCCCTCTACCCTTCCGCTTGCAAGTGCGTGGGAGGACACCTCCATTATTCCGAATTCACAGCCGCTCTCAACCATTTTGGCAAAAATGCCGTGAAGCTCAAAGGCCTCGGGGGTGGTATTCTTGCTTTCAAGCTCGGCAGAGCCGATAAGGATATGGTTGGTACCGATAAGGCCGCAGGAGTGTCCCCTGCTTTCAAGTACCTGCTTTAAAAGGTGGGTAACGGTAGTCTTGCCGTTTGTACCCGTGACACCTATAAGGCGAAGCCTTTTTGCAGGGTTGCCGTGGAAGTTTGCGCTGCAAATGGCAAAGGCCTTCTCGGCGGACTCGACCCTAACGTAGGGCAGCCCCTCGGGGCAGTCGGTATCGCAAAGCAGGCACTCTGCCCCCGCCTGAACGGCCTTTTGGGCGTAGTCGATGCCGTGCCTGCCGCCGGTAAGGGCAGGCAGGGCCGCAAACATACAGCCCTTGTGTGCCAGTCTGCTGTCCCGCAGGATATTATTTATTTCGGTTTCGGGGTCTGCCGTCATCTCAATAACGGCAACACCCTCAAGTAAGTCCTTAAGCTTCATCAGATCACTCTCCGATATTTGACACTCCGTAGAATTCCACCCGAACGACGCTTCCGTAGGTCAACTCCGAGCCGACGTCGGGGTACTGCTTTGACACCTTGAATTCGGTGTCGTTGTTGCTTCCTATCGCACCTGCGGGCTCCATATAAAGTCCAAGACCCTCAAGCACTCTCAACGCTTCCTCGTAGTTTTTGCCTCCGAGGTCGGGTACACGCACTATCGATCTGTCGGGCTCTGCGCCCATGTAACATATAACCGTAGCGTCTCCCGGTATCACCGAGCCCTTTGCGGGGTACTGTGCGGTGACCTTGTCACCCTCGCCCACAAAGCGTACCTTAAGGTGCTTGTTTTTGAGGGTGTTGGTAGCCGACGTACGTGTCCTTCCGCTGAGGTCGGGAACCTCTACGGCAAGATTTGCAAGTTCATCGTCGGTATATACCGCTGCAACACCAAGATAAGGCATAAGGTCGTTCATTATCCGTCCCACGACGGGAGCGGCTATCTGTCCGCCCTGGTAAAGACCCGTCGTTGGCGGCTCGTCGATAAGCACAAGGACCGCCACCTGCGGATCGTCGCAGGGTGCGACACCGCAGAAGGAGGCAATATAGAATCTGCCGTCAAGCTCGATGGCCTTGTCACGCTTTTCGCTGGTGCCCGTCTTGCCTCCGACACGGTAGCCTCGGACGTAGGCGTTGCCGCCCGTTCCCTTGGATACGACACTTTCGAGAAGCTCGCACATCTTTTTTGAGGTTGCCGAGGAGATAACCTGCCGTACTACGGTCGGCTCAACGGTCTTTGTGATGTTGCCGTTGCTGTCGGCATAGCCGCCGACTATATAAGGCTGCATCAGATATCCGCCGTTTGCAACGGCAGAGACTGCGGTGATAAGCTGAATGGGGGTTATCTTGAAGGTCTGACCAAAGCCGTAGGTCGAAAGGGTCACCAGACCTCCCAGCCTCGGGTTGGAGAAGACGTCCCAGGTGTGGTAGTGTACGCCGCGGATGGGTGTCGCCTCGCCCGGCAGGTCGATTCCCGTCTTTTCGGTAAAGCCGAAGGCGTTGAAGTACTGATAATAGGTCTCATAGCCTATCATTTGCGCCAGCTTTATAAAGGCGGGGTTGCAGGAATTCTGAAAAGCCTTTGCAAAGGTCTGGGTTCCGTGACCGTAGGTCTTCCAGCAGTGGATGGTCGAATCGGAGACCTTTACCGAGCCGTTGCAGACAAAGCTTGACGAATCGTGTACCACCCCCTCCTCAAGGGCGATAGAGGCGGTGATTATCTTAAATACCGAGCCGGGCTCGTATGCTTCCTGGAGCACGGTGTTTGCCCACTGCTGATAGAGTGCGTTGAGGTAGACGCTGTTTTTCTCCTCTTCGGGAGCGGCTTCTATCTTCGCCTGCGCCTCCTCAGAGGTCACGGTACGGGGGTTGTTGAGGTCATAATCGCCCTTTTGTGCCATGGCAAGGACCGCACCCGTCTTGACGTCCATAACTATGCCTCGTACGCCGCAGGCGGGATTCAGCTCGGCCAGAGCTATCTCAAGGTGCTTTTCGAGTATCTCCTGAACACCGTAGTCCACCGTAAGCACCAGGCTCTCGCCGTCCTGTGCGGGAAGATACTGTTCAAAGTAGAAGGGCATCTCGCTTCCCTTGTTGTTTTTTGCGGTGATTATACGTCCCGCATACCCCTCGAGAACGGATTCGTAGCGGTATTCCAGACCGTACTGACCCTCGTTATCGCTGTTGGTAAAGCCAAGTATTGCACTTGCGAGGTTTGAATAGGGATAGTAACGCTTGGTATCCTCAAAAAGCTTGATGCCTGCGTAGTTGTTCTCGGTCTTGAATCGGCGTACCTCTTCGGATACGGTCGGGTCGACCTTTCTGGCAATTACCTCGTAGTAGCTTTTTTTGTTGGTCGTTCTGGCAAGGATGGTCTCGTAGTCCAGCCCCAGTATCTCCGAGAGACCCCTTGCGATCTCCTCGGCCTGAGCCTGATCCTTTATCTCGGCAGGCGATATTACCACCGTCTCGACGGTTGCAGACACCGCAAGAGGGATCATATTGCGATCGAATATCGTTCCGCGCACGGGAGAAATGAGCATATCCCTCGTCTGCTGTGCGATGGCCTTTGTCTGTAGCTCGGCGGCTCTCACGACCTGCGTTTCATAGAGCTTATATACCAGATAAGGGACCGCAACTATAAAGATCGCGGCCATCGATATCAGCATTCTTCTCAGCATTTTATTGCTCGGCGGCAGTGCTTTCACGTTTTTCTCCCCTGCAAAGTTTTTACTACATCATATTTCCGTGCTGTCGGATATATGTATCTCATCGGCATTTAAAGGCAAAGCGGCAAGACAGAGAAAACACTCCGTCCCGCCGTTTTTATCTGTATTTCTTGATTAATTGACAAAATTCCACACCGTCAGGGCAACATCCTTCAAGGCCTCCCACGCCTCGGAAAGAAATCCTTTCTCTTCTTGTGCGGAGGCTACGTAGTAGCTTTCGGTATTGTTTTGTCCTACCAGCACTCTGTCGGACGCACTCGGAAGCGACATGCCCAACTGGTTACGGGCGTACTGTTCCACGTATGCAAGCGGCATGACCATGTCAAGCTGGTACTCAAGTGCGGAGGTCTGCTTTTCAAGGGCAGTTATCTCCTCCTTGAGACTCTCGCACTCCGCCGCAATGGCGTTGAGCTCGGAGTATCCGCCGACCACCTGTATAAGCAGCGCAGATGCAACGACCATTATCGCTATAAACAGGAAGCTTATTCTCCGTCTGGGACGCACTCCCGGACGGGGTGCAGTCTCGGGAAGGACAACGGGGCGGCGTACCGGCCTTGGTACAGGACTCGGAGCAGGCTGATGCTCGGGTATACGGCCGGGGGCTACTACGGCGTTGCCGTCAGTACGTGCTACGTTGCTTCGAAGCTCATATATCTCTTCCGGGGAAGCAAGTCTCTTCTCTGCCATCGTCGCCCTCCTTGTTCTTTACCTGCGCTCCGCAATACGGAGCTTTGCGCTGTGAGCTCTGGAGTTGTCCTCCAGCTCGTCCTCTTTTGATGTTATGGGGTGCTTGGTTATCAGCTTAAGCTTGGGGTCCGCTCCGCACACACAGACGGGAAAGTCTCTGGGGCAGGTGCAACCCTCGGCAGCCTCGGCAAATATGTTTTTTACTATGCGGTCTTCAAGCGAATGAAAGGATATAACGCATATCCTGCCGCCGCTTTTGAGCCTGTCCACCGCCGAGGAAACGCCGCTTCGTACGCTTTCAAGCTCGGAGTTTACCGCTATTCTGAAGGCCTGAAAGCTCCGCTTTGCGGGGTGCTGCTTTTCCTTTGCTCTGGCCTTTGCGGGAAACGCCGAGGCCACTACGTCACGCAGTGCAAAGGTGGTATCTATCGGCGAGGTCTGTCTTGCCCTTATTATCGCCGAGGCGATCTGGGGAGCAAACTTCTCTTCGCCGTAGTCTCTCAATATCGCTACCAGCTCACCGTACTCGGCTGTCTCTATCAGTTCAGCCGCCGTTATGCCGGATGTTCGGTCCATACGCATATCTAACGGAGCGTCGTATCTGTAAGAAAAGCCTCTCTCGGGCGTGTCCAGCTGGTAGGACGAAACGCCGAGATCGAATAAAAATCCGTCGACCTTGTCTATTCCGAGGTCATCGAGCGCCGAGGAAAGCTCGGAGAAGTTGGTCTTGTAGAGGACTACCCTCTCTCCGAAGCAGGAAAGCCTCTCCCCTGCCGCTTTGAGCGCATCGTCGTCACGGTCAAGCCCGATAAGCCTACCGCCCTCAAGACGGCTTGCTATGTGGTAGGAATGTCCTCCGCCGCCCAGGGTACAGTCAACGTATATACCGTCGGGCTTTATATCAAGCCCCTCAAGGCACTCCTCAAGAAGCACCGATTTGTGTTCAAAGCTCATATCAGAAGCCTATCCTGTCCATAAGGCTCTTAACGTCGTCGTTGGTAAGCTGCTGCTGTGAACGCTCCCACTCGCCGATGTCCCATATCTCCGCACGGTCCTGGGTGCCGACCACCCATACCTCCTTGGTGATACCTGCGAAGTCACGCAGACCCTGCGGCAGAAGAAGTCTGCCCTGGGCGTCTACCGATACCTCGGCGGCGTTGGAGAAGAAGTAGCGCTGGAGCTGGGAGGAGACCGAGAAGGGCTGCTCCTTTATACGACGGGCGAAGGCTTCCCATTCTTCCTTGCCAAACACCATCAGACATTTTTCCGTGCCGCGGCATACGGTCAGGTTTTCCCACAGCTCGTCCTTAAAACGTGCAGGAAAAAACAGTCTGCCTTTTGCATCGACTGTATGTTTCGAACCGCCGAGAAGCATCTTTCGCCCTCCTTTCCATCCACTTTACTTCCACTTTCCATCCACTATGCTGTTATTATACATTGCCCCTCTCAAAATTGCAATAGGTTTTAAGAAAAAAACTTTAAAAAAATTGTCTTTTTTTGAGTTTTATTGGGATAACCCCACATTAGAACATTTGTTCTGTTATATTTTCCAACCGATTTACCTTTATTCGGTATTTAACGGGATCGGCAATCGGGAGATAGTCCGCAGCTTTTCCGAGACAGATTTTTCGCCAAAATGATAGGTCAAAGTTGACATAGAATCATCCCAAAACAAAACCACTTTAGGCAAAAAGACAAAAAATTAAAAAAATGGCATCTTCGACTTGACTTTTTGGTAAAATACGGGTATCCTTATACAGTAGATTATATTCAATTCGTATAATTACCGTCTTCCGGGGAGGATATTGTAGATGCTTTCAAAGGACATTACTGTAACGAATCAGGTGGGACTGCACGCCCGCCCCGCCACCTTTTTCATTCAGCGCGCCAATAAGTTCCGCTCCGGGATATGGGTCGAGTGCGAAGACCGCCGTGTCAGCGCCAAGAGCCTGCTGGGAGTTCTTTCTTTGGGCGTGACCAAGGGAACCACCATCAGGATAATTGCCGACGGTCCCGACCAGCAGGCCGCCATTGACGAGCTCTGTGCACTTATAGAGTCGGATTTCGCCGACGGTATTATGTAAAAGGGTATTTGGCACAAATGCGGCGGAGAGATTGTCTCCGCCTCTTTTTCTAAGGTCCGGAGGTCGGCATGGACGAACTTCATCAAAAAGCGCTTTCCCTCCCCTTGCTTCCGGGAGTGTATATGTTCTACGATGCCGACGGAAACGTAATATACGTCGGCAAGGCGAAGCTGCTTAAAAACAGAGTTACCCAGTATTTCCACAGATCGGCTGACATGAGCCCCAAGACCGCAAAGATGGTCTCTGCGGCCGCAAGGCTTGAGTATATCGTCACCGCCTCGGAATTTGAGGCGCTGATGCTGGAATGTCAGCTTATAAAGCAGTACAAACCGAGATACAATATACTTTTGAAGGACGATAAGGGCTACCCCTTTATCCGTCTCGACCGAAGAAAGGAATACCCCGTATTTGAGGTGGTAAACCGCAGAAGCGACGACGGCGCGGAATATTTCGGCCCGTACGGCGGCCGCAGTATCGCATTTTCGGTCATCGAATCGGTATCCGAAGCCTTAAAGCTCCCGCTTTGTTCAAAGAAGTTCCCCCGTGACATCGGTAAGGACCGTCCCTGCCTGCACTACCGCACCGGCAGGTGCTACGGTGTATGCACCGGAAAGTATGACAAGGCACACTACCGTGACCTGATAGACCAGGCAGTCACCATAATAAACGGCGGTTACAAGGAACTTTCCCAAAAGCTGCAGGAGGATATGGAGGCCGCCGCCGAAAAACTGGAATTTGAGCGTGCCGCAATACTTCGTGACCGCATCTCGGCGATATCACGGCTGGATACCAAGCAAAAGATCGTCTCCCGTGACCGAGGAGCCACAGACGCAGTGGGATATTTCATAGGAGAGAGCAAGATGGCCCTCTCCGTCCTCTCCATCCGAGGCGGCATCGTTGCATCCCAGAGGGTGCAGACCTTTGCCTACTCTTTAAGGGAGGAATGCGCCGATATCTTTTCCGAATTTATCATTCGCTACTATTCATCCGCATCCCTCCTCCCCGACCGCATCCTTATACCTACCGCATTTGAGGATATGGAGCTTTTGGGCAGGCTGTTGAGCGAGGCAGCAGGACGAAAGGTGTCCTTCGAGCTTCCCCAAAGAGGCCTCAACCGCAAGCTTCTTGACATGGCCGAGAGCAACGCCCGTGCAGAGACCGAGCGTACGACCACCGAATCCGAAAAGGTGGGCTTTGCCCTGAGCGAGCTTGCCCGCATAGCCCTTCTCCCCTCACCGCCCAAAAAGATCGAAAGCTACGATATTTCAAACACCGGAAGCGATTCCATCGTCGCCTCACGCATCGTCTACCTTGACGGCAGGCCCGATAAGTCGCTCTACCGCAGATACAGCGTAAAAAGCATCTCCGCACCCGACGACTGTGCGGCTATGAAGGAGATCATCTCACGCCGTTTAAAGCATACCGAAGATCCCCTTCCCGACCTTATACTCACCGACGGTGCCGCCCCACAGGCATCATCTGCGGTCGAGGCGCTTTCCGAGGCAGGGCTTACCACGGCGGTGCTTGGCATGGTAAAGGACGACCGCCATACCACAAGAGCCCTCGTCACCCCGTCGGGGCAGGAGATAGGACTCTCGTCCACCCCTGCGGTATTTGCCCTCGTTGCGGGTATACAAAACGAGGTCCACCGCTTTGCCATCACCTACCACCGTGCCAAGCGGTCAAAAAAGGCAGTTTCATCGGCACTTACCTCCATTCCCGGTATCGGGAAGGCACGTGCCTTAGCACTTATGAAAAAATTCGGCAGTCTCAATGCCATAAAAAAAGCAGACGTCTCCGCCCTTTCGGAGGTCGTCCCCGCTCCCGCCGCAGTTGCGGTATACGATTATTTTAACGGAGATGAACACAAATGAGGGTTATTACAGGTTCCGCAGGCGGTCTCAAGCTCAAAAGCGTACCCGGGCTTGAAACCAGACCCACCGGCGACAAGGTAAAGGAGGGTCTCTTCAGTGCCATACAGTTTGAGCTGGAGGGCAGAAAGGTCCTCGACCTCTTTGCAGGCACGGGACAGCTTGGCATAGAAGCCCTCAGCCGCGGGGCGGAGAGTGCGGTATTTATCGACAACTCGCCCGAGGCCTTCCACGTCATAGAGGAAAACCTTGCTCACACCGGACTTGCCGACCGTGCCGTCGTCATCCGTACCGACTACAAGGCCTACCTCAAAAGTGCGCCCAAGCGCAGGTTCAATATAATCTTCCTTGACCCTCCCTACCGCCAGGGATATATAACAAGAATAATTTCTTTTATAGAATCGTTTGACATACTCGCAGAAAATGGTATAATAGTATGTGAGAGTGCACTGTCCGATTCGGTGCCCGATTCGGGAGATTATCTGGAGAAATTCAGAAGCTACCGTTACGGTCAGACGGCGGTCACCATTTACAGAAAGCGTGGAGAGGAAAAATGACCAAGGCGCTCATCCCCGGAAGCTTCGACCCGGCAACGCTTGGCCATCTGGATATCATACGCCGTGCATCCGAGCTATTTGACAGCGTGACCGTGCTTGCCATGCAGAACGCAAAAAAGCAGTCGGTCTTTTCCCTGGAGGAACGCTCAGAGATCCTCAGGGCTATGACCGCAGGACTTGAAAACGTCTCGGTGGACGCATTTGACGGGCTTTGTGCCGACTATATCCGCAAGAACGGTATCACGGTCATCGTCAAGGGCATCCGTTCCCCTGCCGACCTTACCTACGAGCAGGAGATCGCTTCGGTCAACCGTATGCTCTGCGGTGTCGAGACCCTCTTCCTCCCCTCACTTCCCCAGCATTCCCATATCAGCACCTCTGTCGGACTTCATCTCATTTCGTTGGGTGCCGACGCATCAGCGTTTTTCACTGCCGAGGTCATATCCCGGCTTGAAGAAAAATTCGGAAAACAGTAACTACAACAATACATACAGGAGGCTGCATACCCATGGAAGAAAAACACAGCGTAGAAGATTTGCTGGCCATACTCGGCGATATGGTTGCCGAAGCTTGGTCTATGCCCCTCAGCGGCGGCAAGGTCGTACTCGAAAGAGCCCGTGTTCTTGACATACTCGAGGAGATAAGGGCCGCCCTTCCCGGAGATATCCAGCAGGCACGTGCGATAGTTGAGTCCCGTGTTGAGCTGACAGCCGCCGCAAGACGTGATGCTGACGCCATCATCCGTGCAGCCGAGGACAGAGCCAAGACTATGGTCTCGGAATCCAACATCATGCGTGAAGCTACCCAAATGGCCAAGGAGCTTGGCCAGGCCACCGTCGAAAAGGCCCGTGAGTCGATCACCGTTGCAGAGGAAAAGGCCGCACAGCTGATCGCATCTGCAGAAGCCCAGGCCGCCGAGATAATGAAGACCGCCGAGGTCCGCTCCAACGAGCTGCGTGCCATGACGACCCGTTTCGTCGACGACGCACTTGCCCGCTCGGAGGAATCCATCTCCGCCGCACTTGCCGACCTTGCCCGTGCAAAGGCTCAGTTCAAGCAGCTTCAGGGTAAATAAAAACGCTAAAAGGACGTTCCACAGCCGTGGAGCGTCCTTTTTTCTAACGGAGTAAAGTATGTCTGTATTTAAGGTCGCAGACTATATAAGCGGCAGCGAGAGCGAACTTTCGGACATTATCCAAGAGCTCATTGACTCCAACCCAAACCGCACCATCTTTTTCCCCGACGGAGTCTACCCCATCTCCAAGCCGATAGCCACCCCCGCCGACCCACAAAAAAGCGTCGACCTTCGGCTTTCAAGCTACGCCGTTATAAGGGCGACCCCCGACCGGAGCTCGGTGAAGACGGCGGCTGCGGCATATTCCAAAGGGTACTTGCTTGGAAGGATGTCATAACCGACTCGGCACACGAGCCCTACCTCCGTGACGGTATATATTAAGCTGATTTAAACCCCGCCTGTTATGAAAACAGACGGGGGTTTCTTTTGTCCTTGCCGACCGAACGGTGTCGGAAAAAGGACTCGGTTTTTACTTTTGGAGATTTTTGAGGTCGTTTTTGCGTATCTCGACACGTCTTACCTTGCCGCTTATGGTCTTTGGAAGCTCATCTACAAATTCGACTATTCTCGGATATTTGTAGGGAGCGGTATGGGTCTTGACGTATTCCTGGATATTCTTTTTGAGCTCGTCGGACCCCTTCTGACCCTTTACCAAAACGACGGTAGCCTTTACTATCTGGCCTCTGACCTCGTCGGGTACGGGGGTGACGGCACATTCAAGAACGTAAGGAAGCTCCATGATGACACTTTCGATCTCGAAGGGTCCTATACGGTAGCCGGAGGACTTGATGACGTCGTCGATACGTCCGACGTACCAAAGGTATCCGTCCTCGTCCATGGTCGCCTGGTCGCCCGTGTGGTAGAAGCCGTCGTGCCAGACCTCGTTTGTCTTTTCCTCGTCAAGGTAATATCCGATAAAGAGACCGCAGGGAGCGCCGTCCTTGGTGCGGATGCAGATCTCGCCCGTATCGCCGACCTGACATTCGTTGCCGTCGGGATCGAGAACAACGACGTCGTAGAGGGGGCTGGGTCTGCCCATAGAGCCGATCTTGGGGGTTGAGCCGACGAAGTTTGCTATCGAAAGAGTGGTCTCGGTCTGACCGAAGCCCTCCATTATGGTAAGTCCGGTAGCCTTCTTAAACTGGTTGAACACCTCGGGGTTGAGCGCCTCACCGGCAGTAGTTGCGTACTGTATCGACGAGAGGTCGTACTTTGAAAGGTCCTCTTTGATAAAGAAGCGGTACATCGTGGGAGGTGCGCAGAAGGTGGTGATATTGTACTTTGCAAACATCGGCAGTATGTCTTCGGAATGGAATCTGTCGAAGTCATAGGTAAACACCCCTGCCTCGCAGAGCCACTGTCCGTACAGCTTGCCCCAGAGTGCCTTTCCCCAGCCGGTATCAGAGATGGTAAAGTGCAGGCCGTCGGGCTTGACGTTGTGCCAATGCCTTGCAGTGGGATAGTGTCCCAGAGCATACTTATAGGAGTGGGTGGCGATACGGGGATATCCGGTCGTGCCCGAGGTAAAGAGCATCAGCATCGGATCGGAGCCGCAGGGAGTATTTTCGGTGCGGCTGTACTTGGAGCTGAAGCGCTCCATCTCCAGATTGAAGTCGTGCCAGCCTTCCTTCTTTCCGTCGACCAGTATCTTAAGCATATCGGGAAATTCTGCGGCAGCCTTTTCAGCCTCGGTCGACACCTCGCCGTCGGCGGTACAGACTATTGCCTTTACCTTTGCGGCCCTGTATCGGTAGGTGAAGTCGTGCTCAACGAGCTGATTGGTGGCAGGGATAGCGATGGCGCCGATCTTGTGAAGGGCAAGCATACAGAACCAGAACTGGTAGTGGCGCTTCAAAACGAGCATTACGGTGTCGCCCTTTTGTATTCCGAGGGACTCAAAGTAGTTGGCGGTCCTTGCGGAATATTTTTTCATGTCGTTGAAGGTAAATCTGCGGTCGGTCTTGTCGTTTGCGACCCACAGCATCGCAAGCTTGTCGGGGGTCTTTTCGGCGATGGCGTCGACGCAGTCGAAGGCAAAGTTAAATTTGTCGTCGTTTTTGAATTTGATGCCGTTAAATACGCCCTTTTCATCGTAGAAGGATTCAACGAAGTTATCGGCGACGGTCGCCACGTCAGCCTGCTTCTCGACCCTTTTAGCCGCAACGTATGGGACCTCGGGATATTCCTCGCTCACAAGGCCGTCCTGAGGGTTGAGGACTACTGCATGGAATTCGCATCCGCCTTCGCTGACGGCGATCATTCCGTGAGGTATAAGGCTGTTATAGAAGATGGAGTCACCCTCGTTGAGAACGTCCACGTGGTTGCCGACCTGCACCTTAAGTGAGCCCTTAACTATTACGTCGAACTCCTGACCGTTGTGAGAGTTGAGCTTCAGCGGAGCATTCTGTTCCTCGGGGAGGTAGGGAAATTTTACAAGGAAGGGCTCGGCAAGCTTTTCCTTGAATTTGGGGGCTAAGTTATTATATTCAACGCCGTGCTGCTTCAATATCTTAAGTCCGTCACCCTTTCTGGTGATGGCAAACGAGGTAAGAGTCGTGCTTCGACCTTCAAGAATGTCCACTACCTCAACGTCGCAGGCCTTGGCGCACTTGTAGATAAAGGTAAAGCTGAAGTCGGTGTTTCCTTCCTCCAGAACACGGTACTCCTCGACCGATACACCCGTAAGCTTTGCAAGCTCCTCTTGGGTATATCCCTTCGCCTCTCGCAGATCCTTTATTCTGACTGCGACCTCTTTCAAACTGTAATCCATTTTTCTGTCTCCTTTCATTTCCGACCGATCAATTAATGGTTACCAATTTGAATAAAACAAAAACCCGTCTCAAAGAGATCCTTTGAGACGAGTTATTAACCCGCGGTACCACTCAAATTACGGAAAATTTCCGTCACTTTCCGAGCTCTAACAAGCTCTTTGCCTTTACGCAGCATTACGGAAGGAGTCTACTTGGCAAAGCCTTTCGGTCCTCCGACTCAGAAGTGATAGGCCATTGGAAGGCTCCGCTGTTGTCTCGCACCGACCGACAACTCTCTGTAAAGCTTTGCGATCCGACCGTCTTCGTCACAGTCGTTTTTGTGATATTCAAATTTGTACATATGATAGCACTATCAGATCGGTTTGTCAATAGCCTCCGAAAAAATTTTTCACTTTTTCGGAGAGCGATCAGATCTTTACCGAATACTCCTTTTTAAACCCGTGTGCTCCGAATATCTGCCAGTCGCCCACGCCGAGTCGACCTATTATCGCTTTTCTTTCCTGTGCGCAAAGCTCGGGGTCTGTGTCGACCGAGGTCATCAGTATCGGCGCATACCGATTATACTCTGCCTGCTGCGGGGTAAGGCCGTGGACGTTGATGTAAATATCACCCGTGAGCGCAATATGCTTTGCGTAGTCTATCAGCACTATCTCTCCGGGCAGGTGTCCTCCCCTTCCCTCGTAGACCTCAAAATGCAGCTCCTCAAAGTCAAAAAAGCCTATCTGGGTAAGAGGCTCTGTCAAGCACTCACGGTCTTCCCACAACACCGTGACCTTTTTGGGGTCTACGGCTTTATAGGAGGTAAGCGTCTTGCAGATATTTACATACGGCTTGTGGAGGGGATTCTTTCCCCTGTACCCGCCGTTTCCGAGATACTCCTCTTTCAGACAGTTCGCCGTTTTACGGCTGGCTATGACCTCGTCAAACAAAGGAAGCAATCCGCAATGGTCAACGTCGGCATGGGTCACCAAAACGGTCTTTCTGATATTTTCAAAATCGGGAACGATCCTTTGATAGACCTCAAGCATCTCGTCCTTGTAGCAGGCGTAACCGCAGTCCACAAACAGCACCCTGCCGTTGCTTTTTATTATGATCGTATTACTGCCGCAGGGCGGCTCTATGAGGGTAAGCTCGGTATTGTCGGTTATTTTGTGGGTGCTTATTCTGGGCACGAAGGCATTTCCCTTGGATGCACCAAGCAGCTCGGCAAACTTACTTATGCTGTCAAAGGTACGATAGGGCGACAGTCCCTGCTCGTCAAGGGTTTGCATGGCCAGGTTAACGTGGACCAACAGCTCACGTCTGACGTCCTCCGACAGTCCCATCGTCTGGGAGAGACCCATAACGTAGGTGTTGTAGAAGATACTGTTGTCGTACACCTTTTCCGAACGGTTGTAATCTATCACCCGCACCCTGCAGAGCTTTTCCGCCTCCTTGAGAAATTCGGATATCTTGTCAAAGTCCTCAACGTACAGACCCATTTTAAAGAGCTGATAGTCGGTACCGTTTTCCTGGGAGCTGATATAGGAAATATTAAAATTAAAATCACTGATGAGGCTGAGGACGTTTGTAACACTGCCCGGAACGTCCTCAAGGCAAAACTCGATCAGTACGATACTGGTTTTGTTCGCATTGTTTTGAAGGTATCCGATCTTTTCAAGCTCAACGTCGGCCTTGCTCAGCTGTTCTTGCGTACCCTCCGCATCAATAAAGAGGGTGTTAGAGTCAACTGCCTTGTTGTAGCTTACTCGTGTTATATTTATTCCGAGAGCCGAAAAGCATTTACTTGCCCTCAGAAAGGCACCTATATGATCGGGCATTGACGTAACGTAGGTCTTTTTCATTTCTTACCTCCGTAACTCTTCTTGGTTAAGTATAAGCTCCATTCCTACCTTTTGCGCAACAAGCCCCTGCGCCAGATAAAAACCCATCGCATCGGGGTTACAGCTCCACACGTTCAGGGTAAGGTTGTAGCATCCGCTTTCCTTTGCAAGCTCTACCGCAGCAAGGTAGAGCTTCTTGCCTATATGCTTCCCACGCTGACACTCGTCTACGCAGAGATCGTCAATATAGAGCGTCTTTATATCGGTCAGCACCGAATTGTCAATATGCTGTTGGAGGATGCAAAAGCAGTACCCCTCTACCCTGTCGTTTTCGTCCGCGTAGACAAGGATGGGGCGTGTTTGGTCGCCTAACAGCTCCCAAAGCTCCTCATCGGAATACTTCCTGCCTATCTTAAAGATATCGGGCCTGCCCTTATGGTGAACAAGATCCACCTGCGAAAGCAGCTCTCCGAGCCTTGGGATATCCTTTTTCTCAGCTCTGCGTATCATACTACTTCTTTTCAAACAGCGCCCTGCGGCGGGTCGAATGGCGCATCATTTCTCTCATGCCCTCTATGTCCTCGTTCTCAAGCATCGTCTTGAGCTGGCCGAACTTGTCCATAAACAGCTGCATCTGCTCCAAAAGTGCCGTCTTATTTGACACAAACAGCTCGCTCCACATCACATCGTTGATTCGCGCGATACGGGTAAGGTCCCTAAAGGAGTCACCGGTAAACTTTTCCATGTTCTCCTTGTCGTTGCAGGTCATCAGCGTAATTGCGATACAGTGGGTAAGCTGTGAAAGAAAGCCTATCATCTCGTCGTGTTCCTCGGGAGATAGGGTCATCACGTTGGAAAAGCCGAGCAGTCTTCCAAGCTCCACACAGGTCTGTATGGCCTCGGGAGTATTCTTCTCGGTCGGCGTTACGATGTAGTTTGCGCCGACGAACATTTTATCGGTGCTGTTTTCAACGCCCGACACCTCACGGCCTGCCATGGGGTGTGCCGCAATGAATTCCACGTCGGGGCGGAGCATCTCCTGGATACGGTATACGATACTGACTTGACACCCGTTACGTCGGTAATGAGAGCACCGCTCTTGAGCAGTCCCTGGTACTGCTCTATCCACTCCACGAAGACGTGGGGATAGAGCGCAAACACCACAAGATCCGCCTCACCGACAAGCCTTTGGTCGGGCTCTGTCGAGCCCTCGTCTATTATATTCTCACGGATGGCATAGTCTATGGAGCTCTGCTCCTTGGTAACTGCGCTTATGTGGAATCCAAAGCGCTTGAGCACCTTGGCGTAGCTTCCGCCCAACAGACCGAGGCCTACGATGAGTATTTTTTTGCTTACGTCTACTATCATGCTAATTCCACCTCTGCTCCAAGCCGTTTTATATCCTCAAAAAATCCGGGATAGCTCTTTTTGACCGCCTCGACACCGCTGATAGTTCCGCCGAGCTTTGAGAGCACGACCGTCATGGCCATAACGATACGGTGGTCGTTGTGTCCCTCCAGCGCCTCTCCCATATATTTGAGCTCCTGCTTTGGAACGGTGATGGTATTGTCTCCGAATATCAGTCCGCCGCCCAGCCTTGAAAGCTCACGGTGCATAGCCGCTCCTCTGTCGCTTTCCTTTGCCTTGAGACGGTCGGTGCCCTTGAAGGTCGCACCGTTTTTAACCGCCGCAAGGGCGAAAAGTATCGGTCCGAGGTCGGGGCAGTCGGATATATCAAGGGTCGGAGTTCCGCTTGAGAGCTGTCTGAAATACTCGGCATACACCCTGTCGCCCTGCAGGCTGTCGGGGTTCAGATTGCCGATACAGACCTCCGAGCCGATGCTGTTGAAGGCGTCAAGGAAGGCGGCGTTTGAATAGTCTCCCTCGATCCTGCCCGAAAAAGCATGCATCCTTGCCGATCTAATCTCAATTTCATATTCGCCCGTAAAGGCAACCTCTGCGCCAAAGCAGCGCAGTGCCGACAGAGTCAGATCGACGTAGGAGCGGCTTTCAAAGGGCGGGATGACCTCGATGCGGGAATTTCCACCGAGGTATACAAGGGCAAATATCAGACCTGTGATGAACTGGCTGCTGATATCCCCTCTGACCCTATAGCATCCGCTTTGAAGTCTTCCGCAGAGGGACACCGAGCCTCTGTCCCGAGCAAAGGTAAAGCCCTTGTCACGGCAAAGCTCCTGGTATACTCCGAGCGGTCTTTCAAACAGACGTTCACTGCCTCGCAGTGTGACCTTTTTCCCAAGGCAGAGGGCAAGGGGAATAAAGAAGCGAAGGGTGCTTCCGCTTTCCCTGCACTCAAGCACCGGCTCGTCCGCCTTCATAAATTTTTGCGGATCTACGGTGATTCTGTCCCCGTCTGCGGATATATCGGCCCCGAGGGCCTTAAGGCAGTCTATGCTTGCAAGGATGTCCTCGCTGTAATCGACCCCCGACAGAGTACACCTCTGTCCCGATAGTGCCGCACCGATGAGGTATCTGTGGGCCATACTTTTTGAGGGCGGAGCGTCGATCCTTCCCTGCAGTCTGCAGGGTCTGAGCGTTGCTGTCATATCATTTTCCCTCTGTTAAAAAGTCTATGGCCTCGAGATAACCGTTCGTGCCCTGTCCCGTTATAGTCTTGACGCAGGCAAGCCGCACGTAGCTTATCTGACGGAAATCCTCCCGCTCCTCCACCTTTGAGATATGCACCTCAACGGTGGGTATGCCTACCGCCTTGACGGCGTCCAGAATGGCAATACTTGTATGGGTATATGCCCCGGGATTGATAACGATGCCCTCTACCCTGCCGTACGCCCCTTGTATCTCATCGACAAGCGCACCCTCGTGGTTGGATTGGAAAAGCTCGACCTCGACGCCCTTCTTTTCACAGTAGGCTCGTATCTTTGCAACCAGGTCGTCATAGGTCTCCTTTCCGTAATGGTCGGGCTCCCGTATGCCGAGCATATTTAAATTAGGTCCGTTGATAACGAGGATCTTCACACTATCAGCTCCGTCCGTTTTGCTAAAATGTACTCTGCCTCCGCCATAGCTGTCTCCATATCGGGGACGACCGCATCGGCGGTCATTTTATATATACCAAGTCTTTGGGCATACAGTCTTGCAAGCTTGTCCTCCGTATCCGACAGCGGACGGGAGGAGGTGGCACGAAGCCTTGAAAGCTCTGCGTTGATAAAAAATATTCTGCCGTTTCGCCTAAGGCTCCTTACGTTTTGCTCTCTCAAGACCGCACCGCCGCCCGTGGAGATGACGCAGGAGCTGTGTGCAGACAGATCCTCTATCACCTCCGACTCAAGCTCACGGAAGTATTCTTCGCCCTTGGTCTCGATGAGCTCTCTTATGGTACAGCCGCAGCGCTTTTCTATCTCCTCGTCGGTGTCGACAAAGCCGTAGCCATCGAGCTTGAGCAGCCTTCCGACGGTACTTTTTCCGCTTCCCGGCATACCCGTCAGGACTATATTCTCCTTTGATGCAAGAACGGACGCAAAAACGCCGTCGGCGACCTTTTTTTCTATCTCGATGCCGAGGAATTTTTCCACGGCTACCACTGCCTGCATAACGAGCATATACAGTCCGCCCTCGGCCTTGATCCCTCTTTCCCTCGCATCCATCACGAGGTTGGTGCGAAGGGGGTTATACACTGCATCTATCACGCCTTCAAGACGGTCAAAGGCGGATATGTCTATCGGCCGTGAGCCGCAGTCGGGATACATCCCCGAGGGGGTGGTATTGATGATGACCTCGGCATCCGAGTGAAGCCCGACCGCCTCCTCATAGGTGATATATTCGTCGGTCTTTCTTCTGCTTACCGTAAGTATCTCGGAGGCACCCATGTCGGCGGCAACGACACGCGCGGTCTTGCTTGTTCCGCCGGTGCCAAGCACCAGTACCTTTTTGCCCTCAAGCTCCAGACCCACACGGGCGATAAGCGCCTTCATACCGTAGTAGTCGGTATTGTATCCGTAAAGTCTGCCCTCTTTATTGACGATGGTGTTGACTGCGCCTATGCGCCCTGCGATATCGCTTATACCGTCGAGATAGGCCATAACGGTCTGCTTATAGGGAATGGTCACGTTTATGGCCTCGAAATCCCGTTTTTCAAAGAAGTCCGCTATCTCGTCCTCGTCAAGCTCGATCAGCTCATATTCGTAGTCGACAAGCCTTGCATGGATCTCCTTTGAGAAGCTGTGGGTCAGCTTTTTGCCGATGCATCCGTACTTTTTCATCTTTTTTACCTGTTTACGCAATTTATTTCAGAAAATCCGTCCCAAAACGCATGGCCAGCGCATCACACATTACCAAGGCCGATGCGGCGTCCTGTACTACCCTCGCTCTGTGGACGATGGCAGGGTCGTGCCTGCCCTTGGGTTGGAGCACCGTCTCGGTCATAGTCGCAAAATCGACCGTATCCTGCGGCTTAAAGATGGTGGGCGTGGGCTTGATGGCGGTACGGAAGATGATGGGCATACCGTTGGTAATGCCGCCGTTAATGCCGCCGTTGTTGTTTGTAGCCGATACCACCCTGCCGTTTTCCATTCTGAAGGGATCGTTTGCACCGCTTCCCCGCATATCGGAGATGGCAAACCCCGCTCCGAATTCGATGCCCTTGACAGCGGGTATTGAAAACATCACATGCGAGAGCATGCTCTCAAGGGTGTCAAACCAGGGCTCACCTACGCCTGCGGGCATACCGACTATCGCAGTTTCGAGCACACCGCCGACACTGTCTCCCTCTGCCGCCGCATCCAGAACGGCCTGCCTCATCTGCTCGCCCTTTTCATCCTCAAGCACCGCAAATGTCTTGCCGTTTAGGCTTGTGATGTCGGAAAGAAGGTCTCCGAAATCGCTGTCGGCAATGCCGCCGCAGCGTTTGATGTGGGTGCCTATATATATGCCCTTTTGCTCCAAGGCATATTTGCATATCGCACCTGCGGCAACGAGTGCCGCCGTTATCCTACCGCTGAAGTGTCCCCCACCGCGGGAGTCCTGATAGCCGTGATATTTGCACTGGGCGGTATAGTCAGCATGGGAGGGACGGGCGACCGTCCTCATCTGGGAGTAATCACCGCTCTTAACGTTCTCGTTGGGGATAATAATGGCGATCGGTGTACCCGTGGTCCTGTTTTCGACCACACCGCTGACTATCTTAAAATCGTCGGCTTCCTTTCTCGGGGTGGAGATCCTCCCGTCGGGACGGCGGAGTGTGAGCATATGGGCAATATATTCGGGGTTTATTTCGATTCCCGGTGCAAGCCCGTCAAGCACTGCACCGATATACTCCCCGTGGCTTTCACCAAAGAGGGTGACCGCTACGCTGTTTCCGATCGTGTTTTTCATTCTACCAAACCTTCCAAACTGTTTTTCGCCAGTTCAATAACGTCAAGGCAGTTCATCTTTTTCATCTCAAAGCTTCCGACCTCGTCAACGGTAACTACCGTTACGCTGTCTCCGTCGGCCTTCTTGTCGTGGAATGCCGCAAGAGCGATCTTTTCCCAATCGTATTGCAGCCTGCGGTAAAGTCCGTACCTTTTAAGCACCTTTATCAGCCTCGGCCTTACCCTTTCGCCGCACATAGGTATCATGCCCAGTGCCACGCATTCGCCGTGGTAAAGCTCTGACATCCCTTCGCTGCTTTCAATGCCGTGTCCTACGGTGTGGCCGAAGTTGAGTACCCTTCGAAGGCCCGCCTCCCTTTCGTCCTGCTCAACGACCTTCTTTTTAACATTCAGCGAGCGAACGATCACGGTGTCTATATTGCTCTCTGCGTCCCCGCTTTCAAAGAGCTCAAAAAGCTCTCTGTCGGACGTCAGCGACATTTTCACCGCCTCGGCAAGGCCGTTTGATATCTGCCTTTTGGGAAGTGTGGCAAGCAGATCGGGGTCGACCAGTACCTTTTTGGGCTGGTAGAACGCACCGACGACGTTCTTGACGCCACAGAAATTTATTGCAGTCTTGCCGCCTATGGAGGAGTCTATCTGCGAAAGAAGGGTCGTGGGGATGTTATAAAAGTCGATCCCCCTCATATAGGCAGACGCCGCAAAGCCCGAAAGGTCACCGACCACCCCGCCGCCGACGGCAACGACGCAGTCCCTGCGGGAAAAGCCCTGCTCAAGCATGGTCTCAAGCAGCCTTGCAAACCCATCGAGGCTCTTTGAGCCCTCGCCTTGGTCAAGTCTGCAGATAACTCCCTGCCTGCACTGCTTTGCAAGTATCTCGGCATAGTCGCTCGGAACACCCGAATCTGTGACGATAAGCACCCGTCTGTCAAGCTCCAGATGCTCACCCGCCCTTTCAAGGATGCCTCTTTCTACGATTATATCGTAGCTGTCCTCGCCGAGGTTCATATGTATCGTCATAGCCTTCACCCTCATATCTCGGTGTGGGGAGCAAACGACCCCGCGACCTTGAGTCGGTCACAGACCTTCCCCAGCTCCTTGAGCATGCTTTTTCCGTTCTCGCTGTCGACCGTACCGTCGATCTCGATGTAGAAGTAGTACTGCCAAGAGTGCCTTTTCATGGGACGGCTGCGAAGGGCCGTCATATTGTAGCCGTATTTTCCGATGATGCCGATGGCGTTTGCAAGCGAGCCGGCCTCGTGCTTGACCGTCAGCATCAGTACCGTGCTTGAAAGTGCGGGAGCATTGGCAGGCACCCTGGAAAGGACGGCAAAGCGGGTGGTATTCTCACCGCTTTTGTTTATGTTTGCCTCTATGACCTTAAGGCCGTAAAGCTCGGCGGTCTCAACGCTTGCAATTGCGCCGTAGGACCGCTCGCCCGCCTCTGCGACCGTCTTGGCGGCAAGAGCTGTATTGTTTGCCTCCTCGGTCTGAAAGCCCCGCATTTCGATATAATCGTGGCACTGGCTGAGCGCCTGGGGGTGGCTTGTCACACGTCTGATGTCCTCAACGGTCGCACCGGGGACGCCCAACAGATTCTGGTGTATCTCAAGCTCGTATATTCCGTTGACGTGGAGGGTACCCGAGAAGATGAGGTCGAGCGTCTGCCCTACCTCGCCTGCATAGCTGTTTTCGATCGGAAGCACGGCAACGTCGCATTCACCGTCGGCTACCGAGTTATATGCCGCCTTGAAATCGCCGTAGGAGATACGGTTTCCCTCGGGAAAGATCCTACCTGCAGCAATGTGGGCAAATGCGCCCTCCACTCCGCTGTAAGCGATCCTCAGACCGCTCTGCATACGGTACTGGTAGGCACGGGATACCGCCATCACCTGCTTAAGGTATTCGATATAATACCCCTTTAGCACCTCGTCCTCGACAAGGGCAGAGTTTTTCTCGACCACCGCTTCCTCACGCTTACTGTCAAGGATGGGAAGACCAAACTCCTTTTTATGCTCGTATACCAGCTCGGCGGCCCTCATCCGTTTTACAAACAGCTCCGCCATCTCTGCATCCACCTGATTTATGATCTCTCTTGCCTGTTCCAGCTTGTTAGCCATCTTTGCTCACCGCCACCAAATTACTTACAGCTTCTGTGCAATATCGAGTATCAGCCGCTCGGTCTTTTCCCAGCCAAGGCAGGGGTCGGTAATCGACTTACCGAAAACGTGCTCGTCGACACCCTGGGCGCCGTCCTCAAGGTAGCTTTCGATCATCAGTCCCTTTACAAGGCGCTTGATGTCGTCGTTCTGGTTGCGGCTGTGGACGATGTCCTTGGCAATGCGCACCTGCTCAAGGTACTGCTTGCCCGAATTGTTGTGGTTTGTATCGACTATTACCGATGCATTCTTGAGGTTAGACTTTTCGTAGAGCTCCTTTACCCTTATGAGATCCTCATAGTGGTAGTTAGATGTATTTCTGCCCGCATAGTCGACGTACCCGCGCAAAATGGCGTGGGCGCAGGGGTTACCGTCGCTTGTGACCTCCCAGCCTCGGTAGAGGAAGGTATGCCCCGACTGCGCCGCTACTATGGAGTTCATCATAACGCCGAGGTCGCCGCCGGTGGGGTTTTTCATGCCTACGGGTACCTCTATTCCGCTGGCGGTAAGCCTATGCTGCTGATTTTCCACCGAGCGTGCGCCTATTGCAACGTAGGAAAGCAGATCGGAGAGGTAGCGGTAGTTTTCGGGATAGAGCATCTCGTCGGCGCAGGTAAAGTCGTAATCCCGAAGGGCCTCCAGATGGAGCTCACGTATTGCAACGATGCCCTTGTACATATCGGGCTTTGCCTCGGGGTCGGGCTGGTGAAGCATCCCCTTATAGCCCTTGCCCGTGGTACGGGGCTTGTTGGTATATATGCGGGGGATAATGATAATTTTATCGGAAACAAGCTCGCTTATCCTGCGCAGACGGGAAACGTATTCAAGCACCGGCTCCTTGTGATCTGCCGAGCAGGGGCCTATGACCAGTATAAATTTATCCGATCTGCCTTCAAATACTGCCTTTATCTCCTCATCACGTTCGGCCTTGACCCTCTCCATACGCTCGCTCAAGGGGAATTCCTTCTTGACCTCCTGCGGAATGGGGAGTTTTCTGTGAAATACCATTGGCATTGTTTTGCACCTCGTTTACGACGTCTATTTCGTCTCAAAATAAAAAGCCCGCCTTTAGGTATGCTCAAAAGCATAACAAATGCGGACTGTCCGTTTTATTTAGACCCAAGGCTATTCAGCCTGGAGATCACATAAGACGGGCAGCCCTTTTAAAGTAATAAAAGTAAAAGTATATCTTACCGTTTATCATTAAAGCTGCCTCCCTTGTGATTTATTGTCATATATTATACCACGCTAACAGACTAAAGTCAATAGCCTAAAGCAACTTTTAATTCCGTCAAACAGGGAAAAGCACCCGATTATCGGGTGCTTTTGTTTGTGTAAAGCGTCAGTCTCGGAATATCAGCGTCTCGGGATGTGAAAATTCGAAGGTGATATCCTTATTGGAATTGGTCAGGAGATTTAACACTCCCGGCTCCTCCGTTCCGAGCCTTGTCTCCATTTTGAGCCTTCGGTAGGGCTTAACGCCGCACTTTTCCTGTACCCTTTTGGAGCGTGAGTTGAAATCGTAATATCCGCAGGTCAGGAAATCAAGGTCACAGACCTCAAAGAGATACCCTATCACCGCCTTGACCGCTTCGGGCATTATACCCCTGCCCCAGTAGTCCTTGCCGAGCACGTATCCGATCTCTCTGCCCTTGTATCCGTCAAACTCGGTAAGAGCCTCTTCCATGCCGTACCTTTCGACGCCCAGAGAGCCGATGACCTTGCCGTTTTCCTTGAGACAGATGGCAAAGGTCTTATCCTCGGAAATAAAGAGCTCGAGTATCTCAAGGCTTTTTTGCCTGCTTTCGTGGTGCCTCCACCCTGCCATCTCGCCTACACCCTCGACCGAGGCGTATTCATAAAAGTCGTCAAGGTCGGACATTTCAAAGGCTCTGAGTACCAGTCTGTCGGTCTCAAGGCGCACTCCGTTTATCCTAAATTCAGCGTTCATATTTTATTCGCACCTTTCTTTCAGTCGGACAAGTATCTTCCCCGCTCCGAGGGCGAGCGTTTCAAAGAACTCATCGCCAAAGGGCGAAGCAAGCTTCGACTCCGCAAGAAGTGCCGTCAGCGGAATACGTCCGCCCTTCTTGGAAAGCTCGATATAGTCCTTCCATGCACCCTCGAAATCGTCCTCCATCAGCAGACGGTACTGCAATGCGCAGGCCTGGGCAATGCAGTAGTCGATATAGTAAAGGGGGCTCTCATAGATGTGCGCCTGACGCTGCCAGACACCGCCCTTTGCCATATACTCGTCGTCGGCATAGTCCATATCGGGACGGTATTCCGACTCAAGCCGCACCCAAAGCGCCTTTCTGTCCTCGGGTGACATCTCGGGATGGGTGTATACCTCGTGCTGGAACTCGTCGACCATACAGCCGTAGGGCAGGAAAAGGAGCGCCTCTGCAAAGTGCAGGAAGATATAGCGGTCGGACTCATCGCCAAAGAACAGTTCCATCCACTTCTCGGTGAAGAACTCCATCGACATGGAGTGTATCTCGGCCACGTCGTAGGTCGAGGCACGAAGCTCGGGTATCTCTATCTCACGTCCGAGATAGTCGTTGAGTGCGTGACCGCATTCGTGGGTCAGCACGTCGACGTCGCCGCTGGTGCCGTTGAAGTTTGCAAAGACGAAGGGGCTTTCATAGCCCGGTATCATGGCGCAGTAGCCGCCGCCGGCCTTGCCGGGCTTGGAGAGCACGTCAAAGAGCTCGTTTTCAAGCATAAAGCCGATAAACTCGCCCGTCTCGGCCGAGAGCTCGTTATACATACGTCTGCCGTTTTCAAACATTTCCTCGGGTGTGCCCTTGGGTGCGGGATTGCCCTCGGGGAAGAACATACCGCCGTCGTAGTAGTAAAGCTTGTCCAGCCCCAGAGCCTTGGCACGCATACGGTTTATCTCGGTGCAGATGGGAACGATGTGCTTCTTTACGTTGTTGCGAAGCACCGCAAGCTCCTCGGGTCCGTAGCAGTTGCGGCTCATATTTATGTAGCCCAGGGGCAGATAGTTTTCAAAGCCGAGGGTCTTGCCCATTTCGTCACGGACAGCGACGAGCTTGTGGTAGAGACTGTCGAGGGTCTCGGCGTTGGATGCAAAAAACTCCGAGCGTTTTTTGTAGGCGGCACGTCTTACCTCCCTATCGGGCGAGAGCATATACGCTCCAAGCTGGGAGAGGTTGAGTGTCTTGCCGTCAAAGTCTATCTTTGCAGAGGCAAGAAGCTTTCTGTATTCGCTTGAGAGTGCATTTTCCCTCTGCATAGGCTCGATGAGCTTGTCGTCAAACCCCTTAAGACGGAGCTCGGTGTTTGCAAACCACTGCGCTCCGAGCTTCTTTTCAAGCTCGGCACGGTGTTCGGAGTTTACCATAAGACGGTAAAAATCAAATGCAAGCTTTATAAAAACGGGTGTATTTTCGTCATAATAATCGTTTTCGCCATCGTAGAACTCAACACGGGTGTCTATTGTGTGGCGGATGTAGGCAAGCGCCTGCATGGTCTCGAAGTCCTCCGAGATCTTGGAAAAGCTCTTGTAGAGCTCAAGCTGACCCTCGGCATCCGCCGAGGCGAACTTTTTGCATATTGCTTCAATTTCCGCCCTTGCCTTTTCAAGGTCAAAGCGTTCGTACTTCATCTGTGAAAATTTCATTTTATCTCCCCCTGTCATTTTAATTATACCACTATCCCCCGCAAAGTCAACAATTTAAAAGACCGCAGCAGCCCTGCGGTCCTTTCGGTATGAAGTTACGGTGTCACGCATACGACCTTTGATAGAAGGTCAGGGTTATATTCTCCGACGTTTATTCTCGTAAAGGCCTCGAGGCTTCCGTAATAATATACCGTCCCAAACGAATCACAGTTAAAAAACGCACGTGAGCCTATGGCAGTAACGCTGCTCGGAATCGTTATCTCCGTCAGAGCACGACAGCCGTAGAACGCCCGAGCTGAAATAGTTTTCACTCCGTCCTCCAAGGTCACACTTGTAATGGAATCGCAGTTTGAAAACACACCTACGTATACGCTTGTAATGCTTCCGGGGACGGTAATATTCGTCAGCGCATCACACCCGGTAAATGCACCCTCTCCAATTCTCTTGACACCCTCTGTAATGGTTACGCTTGTCAAGGCGGTACAATCGGAAAAAGCCCAATCGCCTATACTTACCACGCTGCCCGGGATAGTGATCTCGGTCAAGGCGGTACATCTGTCAAAGGCAAGTTTTTCAATAGTCGTTAAACCGTCAGAAAGCTCTACACCTGTCAATGCGGTGCATCGGAGAAAAGCACGACTGTCTATACTCTTTACCCCTTGACACAGTCTGACGCTTTTGAGCTCTTTGCAATCTTCAAACGCCCCATTGCCAATACTTTCCACACTTCCCGACACGGTTAAACCCGTCAAGCTTTTTCTGTAAAATGCATGGCTACCTATTCCCGTTACAGTATATCCGTCTATCCGTTGGCCGATAATGAGCTCGGTATCGGTACAGCTGCCCATTCCTATAACCGTACAGCTCTTTCCATCCTCATTTACCGTGTATGAAAGCCCGAGCGATGCGGTAGCGGGAACGTAGGAATCAACGTAACTGTCGCCGCAGACCGAGCAGGTATGGGTGGTATACCCTTGTGCCTCGTCGGTCGGAGGGGTAACTACCGAGTTATAGCTATGTCCATTTGCGCAGGGATCTGCGGTAGTCTGCGGTGCAGTGGTTGCAGGTTCCGTTGTCACGGAACTGCTCGAGGACGTTCCGTCCTCGGACTGCACAGTAGTCTGCGGTGCAGTTGTACCGTCCTCGGACGGTGCGGGGGTATTACCGCCGCAGGCGGTCAACACCAATGAACAAGCTATTAGAAAAACAGCTGCTAATATTTTTATTCCGATTTTATCCTTCATATCCGTTTCTCCTTTTCACCGAAGGCAGGTCTTTTGCATCTTTTTTATAATTATACCACTATCCCCCCCCGCAAAGTCAACAAATTAAAAGACCGCAGCAGCCCTGCGGTCTTTTTGTATGAAGTTACGGAGTCACGAAAATGAGATTGTCGGTCAGATCGGTGTTGTAACCTCCTACAGAGACTTTCGCCCAATCCTCCTCGGTGCCGTTGTAGTAAACCGTTTCCAGACTGCCGCAGTTTACAAACGCACCCTCACCTATGCTTGTTACGCTGTCGGGTATGGTTACACTCGTCAGTCCGCTGCAACCGGAGAACGCATATTCACCTATGCTCGCCGCACTGTCAGGTATGGTTATACTTGTCAGCCCGCTGCAGCCTTCGAACACCTGACCCTCCATACTCGTTGCACCGCTGGGAATAGTTATGCTATTTAGACCGGAGCAATTTCTAAACGCCCCCCTGCCGATGCTTGTTACACTATCCGGTATGGTTACACTTGTCAGTCCGTTGCAACCGTTAAACGCATAATCACCTATACTTGTCACGCTGTTAGGTATTGTTATGCTTGTCAAGCCGCTACAACCGAAGAATGTACCACCGCCTATGCTTGTTACACTGCTCGGTATTGTTATACTCGTTAGGCTACTGCAACCGGAGAACGCTTCCTTGCCTATACTCGTAACGCTGCCCGGAATATTTATGCTTGTCAGTCCGGTGCATCCAGCAAACGCACCCCAACCTATATCGGTTACACTGTCCGGGATGGTTATATCTGTCAGGTCAATGCAATCATTGAACGCATCCTTGCCTATACTTGTTATACGTCCCTGTATTGTTACTTTTGTCAAAGAGGCACATTCAGCAAGCATACCGCTGCCCATACTCGTAACGCTGCTCGGTATGGTTATCTCTGTAAGACTGCTGCAGCGGCGAAATGCGCCGTCGCCGATGCTTTTAACACTGCTTGGTATAATTATCTCTGTAAGGTTGCTGCATCCAGCAAACGCACCCCAACCTATACTGGTTACTCCGTCCAAGATGGTTACACTTGTCAAGCCGGTCAAACCGGCAAACCCTTCAGCACCCACGTTGCACGGTATAGTTATCTCTCTCAAACTGCTACAACCGGAGAATGCGTTACCACCTATGCTAGTCACGCTATCAGGGATGGTTATACTCGCCAAGCTGCTGCAGCCCCAGAACGCCATATTGCCTATGCTTGTTACTCCGTCAAGTATCGTTACGTTTGTCAACCCGGTGCAACCCCCAAACGCTTCAGCACCTACGTTGCACGATATCGTTGCACTCTTCAAACCAATACAACCGAAGAATGCCTGATAGTCGATATTGGTAACGCTACTTGGCATAACTATTTCTGTAAGGCTACTGCAATCGGAGAATGCATTAAAACCAATGCTCGTTACACTATCATGCATCGTTATACTCGTCATAGCGGTACAGTTCATAAATGCACCATTACCTATGTTCCCCGATACCGTTGCGCTTGTCAATCCGGTACAGTCCATAAATGCACCATTGCCTATTCTTGTTACGCTACTTGGCATAATTATCTCTGTCAAGCTACTGCAGCGGCAGAACGCGTCCATGCCAATACTCGCCACGCCGTCCGGTATGGTTACGTTTGTCAGCCCGGTGCAGTCACGGAACGCCACATCACCTATGCTTGTTGCTCCGTTAAGTATCGTTACGCTCGTCAACCCGCTGCAGCCTTCAAACGCACCGGTGCCTATATTACTCGATACCGTTATGCTTCTCAGACTGTCACAGCCTGTGAACATACCATTATCCACGCTTATTTTGCTGCTCAATATCGCTATCTCTGTCAGTATGCTGCAACCGTCGAATGCCCAATCACCTAGGCTCGTCACGCTGCTCGGGATGGTTATACTTGTCAGACTGCTACAGTTGGTGAATGCACCAATGCCTATGCTCGTTACGCTGTTCGGTATGGTTATACTCGTCAGACTGCTGCAAGCGTTGAACACCTCTTGGCCTATGCTCGTAACACTGTTAGGTATGGTTACACTTGTCAGACTGCTGCAAAAGCCGAATGCATGGTCACCTATGCTTGTCACGCTGTTCGGTATGGTTACACTCGTCAGTCCGCTGCATTGGGAGAACGCAGCAGGGCCTATGCTTGTCACGCTGTTAGGTATAGTTATGCTTGCCAAGCTGCTGCAGTTTACAAAGATACCCTCACCTATGCTTGTTATGCCGGCCTGTATTGTTACACTTGTCATACCGGTGCAACCGTGGAACGCATGTCTGCCAATACTCGTTACGCTGCTCGGTATCGTTGTACTTGTCAGTCTGATACAATCACGGAACGCCCACTCGCCTATACTGGTTATGCCGCTCGGTATGCTTATGCTTGTCAGTCCGCTGCAACCATAGAATGCACGATCACCTATGCTTGTTGCGCTGTCGGGAACCCTGATGAATGTTATGGCGCTTTTTTCGGCAAACGCTTTTTCTCCGATAGCCGTAACGGTATATCCGTCGATCTTTTCATTAATAAGTATCTCGGTATCTTTGCAGTCACCTATGCCGGTGACCGTACAGGTCGTCCCGTCGGGATTGACCTCGTATGCAAGGCCGACCGATCCTGCGGGAACGTAGGAGTCCACGTAGCTGTCCCCGCAGACCGAGCAGGTATGTGTAGTGTATCCCTGCTCCCTTGAGGTAGGAGGCGTCACTACCGAGCTGTAGGAATGTCCCTTCGCGCTCACGTCACGCTTCTGCTCGTCTCCGCAAACGGAACATGTCTTGATCTCCTCACCCTTTTCGGTGCAGGTCGGAGCTTTTGTCTCAATCCATTCGCCGTAGGAGTGTCCGCTTGCACAGGGGGCTGTGGTAGTCTGCGGTGCGGTGGTTGCAGGTTCCGTTGTCACGGAACTGCTCGAGGACGTTCCGTCCTCGGACGACGCAGTAGTCTGCGGTGCTGTCGTTGTCTGTGCGGTAGTCTGCGGTGCTGTCGTTGTCTGTGCCGTTGTCTGCGGTGCAGTCGTAGTCCGTGCAGTAGTTTGCGGTGCGGGGGTATTACCGCCGCAGGCGGTCAACGCCAACGCACAAGCCATTAGAAAAACAACTGCTAATATTATCATTCCGGTTTTATCCTTCATATCCGTTTCTCCTTTACACCGAAGACGGGTCTTTTGCATCTTTTTTATAATTATACCACTATCCCCCGCAAAGTCAACAATTTAAAAGACCGCAGCAGCCCTACGGTCTTTTTGTATGAAGTTACGGAGTCACGAAGACGATATTACAACTTGCGAGAATGTCATTGTCATTTCCAGTAGAGATCTTCGCCCAATCATCCGCCGTGCCCGTATAGTATACCGTTTTAAGACTGTTGCAATTCTGAAACGCCCCGTTGCCTATGCTTGTTACGCTTTTTGGTATGGTTATGCTCTTAAGTCCGGCGCATCCTCGGAATGCCAGCTCCTCTATGCTCGTTACGCTATCAGGTATAACCATGCTCGTCAATCCGCGACAACCGTCAAACGCCAACTTACTTATAGTCGGCACACCGTTTAGTATGGTTATACTCGTTAAGCTGTTGCAATCATAAAACGCATGCCACCCTATACTCGTCACGCCGGCGGGGATAGTTACGTTCTCCAGCTCTCCGCAACCGTAGAACGCAGCATATTCTATACTCGTTACACTGTCTGGGATGGTTACGCTTCTCAGGTTGCTGCATTGGTAGAACGAATGGGAACCTATGGTCGGTACACCGTCTGGTATGGTTATGCTTTCGAGGTTGCTGCATCCGTAAAATGCCTGCCAGCCTATGCTCGTTACGCTACTGGGAATGGTTATGTTCGTCAAACTTTTGCAATACCTGAACGCCTCGTTTCCTATTCTCGTTACGCTGTCGGGAATGGTTATGCTTACAAGTCCACCGCAGCCGTAGAACGCACAATCATCTATACTCGTTACACCATTTGGTATGGTTATACTAGTTATGTTGTTGCATTCGTTGAACGCATACTCACCTATACTCGTTACTCCGGCAGGGATGGTTATACTTGTCAGGCCTCTACATTCATCGAACGCCCACTTCCCTATGCTTGTTACGCTGTCGGGGATTTTTACAATCGTCAGGCTAAAGCAATACCTAAACGCTCTCATTCCTATGCTCGTTACGCTGTCGGGGATGGTTATGCTCGTCAGGCCGGTACAGCCGGAGAACGCCGCTGCTCCTATGCTCGTTACGCCGTCCGGTATTGTTATACTCTCAATCCCGGTACAACTGGCAAACGTAAACGCACCTATGCCCGTTACTCCGTCAGGTATAGTTATACTCGTCAAGCCGCTGCAACCTAAGAAAGCTTCACCACCTATGCTCGTTACACCGTCAGGTATGGTTATGCTCGTAAGGCCGGTACAGCCGGAGAATGCACGGTCTCCTATGCTCGTTACGCTGTCGGGTATAATTATACTCGTCAGGCCGGTACAGCCGGAGAACGCACCGTCTCCTATACTCGTTACGGTGTCGGGAATGGTTATACTCGTAAGGCTGCCGTTTTCGGCAAAGGCATTTGATCCAATAGCTGTAACGGTATATCCGCCCATTTCCTCGCCTATTACCAGATCGGTATCCTTACAGGTTCCGATTCCGGTAACTGTGAAGGTCTCTCCATCGGGGTTAACCTTGTATGCAAGCCCCACCGATCCGGTAGCAGGAACGTAGGAATCAACGTAACTGTCGCCGCAGACCGAGCAGGTATGGGTGGTGTACCCCTGCTCCAGCTTGGTGGGAGGTGTGTCTATTGAATTATAGCTATGTCCATTTGCGCAGGGGTCTGCGGTAGTCTGCGGTGCAGTGGTTGCAGGTTCCGTTGTCACGGAACTGCTCGAGGACGTTCCGTCCTCGGACTGTACAGTAGTCTGCGGTGCAGTTGTACCGTCCTCGGACGGTGCGGGGGTATTACTGCCGCAGGCTGCAAGCACCGTTATCACCATCACCCAAAGGATCGGAAGTAGCCAACGGAACATTTTCCTCATTTTCTCGCCTCCCTAAATAAAACATTTACGATGTACTGTAAAAGCACAACCTCTGATATTAATTACACCTGCCAAGGCAATTATATCACAGATACGAAAAAACTCAACCTATCAACAATCTAAAAGTAATGTAAAAGGAGACGGGATATTCCCGTCTCCTTTTGAGGCTTACTTGGTGTACTTTTCTCTTGCGACGTAATGGGTGTGGAGAAGCTCGTGGGCCTTGTGGCTGCCGGGCTCACCCAGGTAGGTATCGTAGATCTCCTTGACAACGGGGTTCTCGTGGCTCTTGCGCAGACCCATTGCGGCGTCCTCATTGTAGAGGGCTGCGGCGCGCTTGGCACGGAGGTCGACGTTGTTGCGGACGCTTGCGGGCTGGGTGGGCTGACCGCCGCCGTTGACACAGCCGCCGGGGCAGGCCATGATCTCGACGAAGTGGTAGAACTTCTCGCCCGAGCGGATCATCTCGATGAGCTTTCTGGCGTTGGACAGACCGGAGGCAACGGCTACCTTGACGTCGATACCGGCGACGGTGTAGGTGGCTTCCTTGATGCCCTTGGTGCCGCGGACCTCGGTGAAGTCAAGCTTTTCAAGCTGCTTGTTCTCGAGGATCTCGGCGACGGTACGCAGAGCGGCTTCCATAACACCGCCGGTGGCGCCGAAGATGTGGGCAGCGCCCGAGGCGATACCGAAGATGGGGTCGAACTCTTCGTCGGGGAGTTTGTCCCAAACAATGTTGCCCTTCTTGATCATGCGGGAGAGCTCACGGGTGGTGATGGAGATGTCGATGTCGGCCAGACCGTCGTTGCCGAGCTCGGGGCGCTTGGCCTCGAACTTCTTGGCGGTACAGGGCATGACGGATACGACGACGATGTCCTTGGGATCGATGCCCTTCTTCTGGGCATAGTAGCTCTTCATCAGAGCGCCGAACATACCCTGGGGCGACTTGGCGGTGGAGAGGTTCTCGAGGTAGTCGGGATAGTAGTACTCGCAGAACTTGACCCAGCCGGGGGAGCAGGAGGTGAACATCGGGAAGGGACCGCCGGCCTTTACGCGGCCGATAAACTCGGTACCTTCTTCCATGATGGTAACGTCAGCGGCGGTGTCGACGTCAAATACGCCGTCAAAGCCGAGGCGGCGGAGAGCCGCAACCATCTTGCCCTCGACGTTGGTGCCGATCTCGTCGCCAAAGCACTCACCAAGAGTGGCACGGACGGAAGGAGCGGTACCGACGACGACGTGCTTGGTCGGATCGGCAAGAGCTGCCCAGACTTCATCGGTGTTGTCCTTCTCGTGAAGGGCGCCGGTGGGGCAAACGGTGATACACTGGCCGCAGGATACGCAGGGACCGTTGTTGAGCTCCATGTCGAAGGCGCAGGTGATGCGGGTGTTGATACCACGGCCGACAGGTGCGATGACACCGACGTCCTGGTTGAGCTTACAGGCTGCAACACAGCGGCGGCAGAGTATGCACTTATTGTTGTCGCGGATCATATGCAGGGAGCTGGTCTCTACGGGGACGTCCTTGCCGCCAACGCCGAAGCGGGTAGCATCGACGCCGTACTCGGCAGCGAGGGACTGCAGCTCGCAGGTTCCGCTGCGGGAGCAGGACAGACAGCTCTGGTCATGGTTGGAAAGGATGAGCTCCAGGGTGCCCTTTCTGGCCTTCTGGAGTGCAGGGGTGTTGGTGCGGATCTCCATCATCTTCATCTCGCCGGTGACACGGTCGGGTCTGGGCGGTTCGATGGGATACACGCAGGCGGCGGCAAGGCCGCGGGCGCCCTTTACCTCAACCAGGCAAACACGGCAGGAGCCGATGGCGTTAAGGCCCTTGAGGTAGCAAAGAGAGGGGATCTCGATGCCGTTGAGGCGAGCGCATTCTATGATAGTAGTACCGGCAGGTGCTTCGCATACCTTACCGTCTATGAGAACTTTGATCATCTCAGCCATTGTTGGTATCTCCTTTCTTATTTCCTGATGATGGCGCCGAACTTACAGTTGTTGACGCAGACACCGCACTTGATGCACTTCTCGGTGTCGATGACGTGGGCTTCCTTGACCTTGCCTGTGATAGCACCGGCCGGGCAGTTGCGGGCGCAGAGAGTACAGCCCTTGCACTTGTCGGGGACGATATAGTAGGAAAGCAGCGCCTTGCAGACACCGGCGGGGCACTTCTTGTCACGGATGTGGGCAATGTACTCGTCACGGAAATAACGCAGGGTGGAAAGTACGGGGTTGGGTGCGGTCTGACCAAGGGCGCACAGAGAGTTCTGCTTGACGTGTTCGCAGAGCTCCTCGAGTCTGTCGAGGTCTTCCATCTCGGCCTTGCCGGAGATGATCTTCTCGAGTATTTCCTTAATGCGCTTGGTACCTATACGGCAGGGGGCGCACTTGCCGCAGCTTTCGCCGACGGTGAAGTCCAGGAAGAAGTTTGCAATGTCGACCATGCAGTTGTCTTCGTCCATGACTATAAGTCCGCCCGAGCCCATCATCGAGCCGATAGCGATAAGGCTCTCGTATTCGATGGGGGTATCGATAAGCTCTGCGGGGATGCAGCCGCCGGAAGGACCGCCGGTCTGGGTAGCCTTGAACTTCTTGCCGCCGGGAACGCCGCCGCCGATGTCCTCGATGATCTCACGAAGGGTGGTACCCATGGGGATCTCGACAAGACCGGTGTTGGTGAT
>JAFXIT010000055.1 GCA_017532825.1 Clostridia bacterium | reverse complement strand
GCACAGGGCCTCATCCCCGCCATCATGTTCTTGGTTGCTGTCGGTCTCGCCTTCTCGACCGGTACCTCCTGGGGCACCTTCGGCATCCTCGTTCCCATCATCCTCGGCATCTTCATTACCCCCGAGACCCCCGACCTCACCCAGCTTGGCATTATTTCGATATCCGCCTGCCTTGCAGGTGCGGTCTGCGGTGACCACATCTCCCCCATTTCCGACACCACCATCATGGCATCCACCGGTGCACAGTGTAACCACATCAACCACGTTTCCACCCAGATACCCTATGCCATGCTCGTCGCCGGAGTATCCTTTGTAGGATACCTGCTCTCGGCATTTATCCGCAGTGCCGTTATCCTGCTTCCTATCTGCATAGTATTGCTCATTGCAGTGCTGTTTGTTATCAAGGGCTACTACGCAAGGAAGAAAAACGTCTGATCCGCATATAATAAAACATCCCGAACCTCGGTTCGGGATGTTTTTCTTTTACTCAGCAAGAGCACCGATCGCCGCAATAAGACTCTCCACGGCCTTTCGGTTGACAAGCATTCCGTCGTTTCCGTCTAACGACGCACGGCAGAAGCTCGTATCGTAGGAATACAGTGATAAAGTCATCTCGGTAAAGCGGTCGGTATTACGCACAAACGTCAGCTCTGCGACCCTCTCGCCCTCACGGCTGTCGGCATATCCGTCACAGCTCAATTCGTTGAGCGCAGTAAAAAATGCCTCTACCTTTTCTTTAGCGATTTTTTTGCCGTCTACGGTATACGACGTACCCACAAGGACCGGCTCTCCGCTCCCGCCCTGCGTTACGTATTCCCTCTCAACCTCAAGCTTGAAATCAGCACCGCCGCAATAAATGCTTACACTTTCGACCTCTCCAAGCTTTATAAGGCAGACGTCACGTGATACAAAGTCTTCAAGCCTTATAACGTCGGCAAAATCAACCAGGTCGGCTTCGATCAGAAAAACGCTCTCCGAGCCGTCTGTCATAGCGTAGCACATGCTTCCGTCCTCGGTCATATCTCCGAGTCTGAGGCTCAGACATCCTGCGTCGCCACCCGAGGTGTAGTTGACGTTGATATAAACCTCATCCCCGTCAAACCCGTAAATAGATATATCCTCGGGGCTTGCATCGGCTACCGAATCGATGTAAATCTCCATTATATCCGACACCAGTGCTCTTACGGCATCCTCCGAGAGAGCCGTTTCGCCGTCCGAAGTGAACCATTTGTAGGCGTCGGTATAACTCTTTTCGTTTGGCTCGGACCACAAAGCGAAGTCGAGCATTCCCCCGCTGTTCTTGATGCACAGGTCGGTGACCTCGGAGTAGTCAAACATCGGAAGTGCGCTGTAGGCGGCAAGCTCGGACAGAGAGGGCGAAAGCCTCTCTACGATATCCGAGGAAACCAGATAGACCTTACTTTCCCCTTGAAGCATAAAATAGTAGCTTCCGAGGACTGGATTTTTCATTCCAGCGACGAAGGTCACCCTTCTGTCTGCCGCATCGGTGACGGAAACGGTACAAGAAGGCTCGTCAAAGCCGAACTCTGACAGATCGTCTGCATTCTCCGTGACCACACGCTCGGCATTGACAGACGAAAACACCGATAAAAGATCGGAAAGCTTTTCTTTGTCAAGCTCGACAAACGGCTTTTCGGGACAGCTCCATACCCCTCCGGAAAGAACGAGAGAAAATCTCTCTCCGTCCGAGGCAGTTATTTCTACGGCGGACACCGTTCCGTTGCCTACCGAATAGAGCACCAATCCGTCGGGCTCCCCTTCCGTTTGAAGCGGATCAGCATCAGAAGGGCTTACAAACACACCCAAGGCTACGGCGGCTATACCGCCAAAAAGCAAGACTACTGCGGCAGCAAGGATAATAACAGCCTTTTTGCTCATCAGCGCTGTCTCCTTCTTACTACAACAATCACGCCTATCGCCACAACGGCAAGCGGTATGACAAAGATGATGACCGTTCTGATAAGGTCTACGCTTCCCTGGTCGATAACGAGCTGTGTTATATCAAGAGACTTGGCACGGATGGAAATGCTGTTTTCCCTCTCGCAGATCCAACCGACCGAGTTTAAAAGAAGATCGCTGTTTGCACCGCTTACGAGGTTGTCGATCTGTTGTTCAAGGAAGAAGCTCGAAGAGAAGCAGACAATGCGGGTCTGGCCGTTGTCGACGGTCTCGGTGATAGCAACCGCGAGCATAAACCTGCCTTCCTTTTCGCCGTCGTTTTTCTCCTGGGACTCGGTGTCGGTCTCGATATAGGCCTTGTCGGAGGTCAGAAGCAGGGGTGTCAGGTTGACGGTGCTTCTGACAGCCTCGGCCGACTCAAAGCCCTGGGCAATGGGGAAAAGAACGTAATACTTTCCATCTATCAGCGGAGCGGTTATTTCATGCCTTCCTATGTCGGGAAGCAGGTAGTACGGCAGGCTGTAATAATTCTGTGCCGACTGCTCCACGACGTACCCCGAATTTACCGTAATACCGTAATCGGCCATCAGCGCATCGAGATTGGGACGGGCTTTGTCGGTAAAATCGCTGAGCAATATCAGTCTTCCGCCCAGATCGAGATAGTCAAGTATCTCTTCAAGCTCGTAATCCGAAATATCGTTTACGGGGCTTGATATAAGCAGGCAGGAGCAGTCATCCGGTATGCCGGATGCGATAATAGAGAGATCCTTGAGATTGATATTTTCATGAGCTATGCTCTTAAGGATGCTCTCGGGCAGAGCGGTCTCACCGTGACCCGTAAGGGAGTAGAGCACCGGCAGAACGTCGGTAGTGACGTAGTCGATAGCCGAGGTTATCTCCGATTCCCCGTTAAAGGAGTATGAATAGTTGTAGGCGTAGGTGGTATAGTCGATACCAGTCACGGTGGATACGATGATATCACCGTAGGGTATCACCCTGCTTCTTTTATCGGAAACGACGATTATGCTGTTTTCCTCAAGCTCCTCGTCGGTATATTCCGAAACAAACTTGGGATAAAGCACGGGGTCCTTATACACCACGTCAAGACGGCTCCCTGCTGCCTCGTATTTTTCAAGCAGGGAGACTATATTCGTGTTTTCGTTTCCCGTCTGTGCCACCAAGTAGACCGTAACGTCGCTTTCAAGCGAGGATACTATCTGCTTGCTCTGGTCAGAAAGGGTAAAGAGTGCGTCGGAGGTAGTGTCAAACTTGGTAAGATCAGAGGGAAGCATTGCCGCAAATACGTTTACCGCAATTACGGCTGCCAAGGCAAGCAGGGTCAGGATAACACTGTACCCGCCTGCACGGAAGTTGCGGTTTTTAAGCTTTTTTTGTTGGGGGGTGAGCCCTTCCTTTTTAGGCTTTATCGGCTTTTCCGACGCATCCGAAATATATGCATTGACCTTGGACATCAGCTCCACCTCCTTTTTTCAAGGGACTGGACGGTGAGGAACACAAAAAGGAATATGACCGAAAGGAAGAACACTATTCCCACGAGGTCAAACACACCGTCAATGAAGCTGTAAAGGCGGTTAAAGACCGAAATATTCTTTATAAGGGTCTGGAACGAGCCTTCAAGGAGGGCCGGCTTAATGACAAATATCGCAAGAAGCGGTATTTCAAGCAGACCGAATATGCAAAGTCCGAACATCGGCTTCTTGGTCGCAAGCCATGCGCCGCCCCCAATGGCCGCGATCAGGACCGAAAATGCTATGAGGGACATCGTGGCAGAGGCCGATATCAAAGAGGCCAGAGAGTACATAAAATAGCTCACAAGCACCACTGCGAAGGTAAGCACCGCCGCAACTATCTGATTCTCGGTCAGCGAGGAAAGAAACATTCCTATCGCAATAAGTGCGGCACCCTGCAGGAAAAAGGCAAATATCGAGCCGTAGGTCGTGACAAATTCGATATAGCCAAACCTCGAAAGTATCAGCGGGTAGAAGCACATTACACCGATGGGTATGGCAAACACCGTCAGCATAGCAAGGTACTTTCCCATAACGATCTGTGTTGTGCTCAGCGGAAGAGAGTACAAGAGCTTGTCGGTACGCTGTTTTTTCTCCTCGGATATTACTCGCATCGTCAGTATCGGCACGATAAGCATAAATACAAAGCCGACGTTTGCAAGGACGTATTCAAAAAACGGAAGCTTGCCGTTTAAATTGTACGACCAGGTGTATATCCCGACAAAGAGCAGTATAAACGCGATAAATATATACGCCGCTATACCGTTGAAATAGCTTTTAAGCTCACGCCTGTATATCGCCCTCATCGGCTTCCACCTCCTGAACTTCCGTCTCATCCTCCGCCTTGTCCGACGTGAGGTCAAGGAATATATCCTCAAGAGAGACCTTATTTATCTGCATGGCAAGGATCGGCATTTTGGCATCGGCAAGTCTGTAAAAGATCGCCTCTCGACAGTCGGTGTCACCCGACATACCGATTTCAAGCGACACGCATCCGTCCTCAGACGAGGTAAGCTCTGCCTCGGATACTCCGTCAACAGAGCAAACAGCTTCCTTGACTGCGTCTGCATCACCCTTGACCGTAAGGCGAAGTATCCTCTTTTCCTCACCCACACGTGCAAGATTTTCGGGGGTATCCACCGCAACGAGCCGACCCTTTGAGATTATCATAACGCGGTCGCATATGGCGCTGATCTCCGAAAGGATATGGCTTGAAAGGATGACCGTATGATCCGTACCGAGCTGACGTATGAGCTCACGCATCTCGATTATCTGCTTGGGGTCAAGGCCGACCATCGGCTCGTCAAGAATGATGGTCTCGGGATCGCCAAGCAGGGCCTGGGCAATGCCTACACGCTGGCGGTAGCCCTTGGAAAGCACCTTTATGATGCGTCGGCTGACGTCGGATATACCCGTTTTTGCCATAACGGCATCTACCTGCGCTTTTATATCTGCCTTGGCAACACCCTTTGCTCGGGCAACAAAGAGAAGATACTCATACACGCTCATATCCGGATAAACCGGCGGCAGCTCGGGAAGGTAGCCGATCTTTTTCTTGGCCTCCTTCGGGTTATCGAAAATGTCGTATCCGTCTATCAGCACCTGTCCCTGCGTAGCCGCAAGGCAACCCGTGATGATATTCATCGTGGTCGACTTCCCCGCTCCGTTGGGACCGAGAAAGCCGTATACCTGTCCGCTTTCGACGGTGAAGGACAGATCCTTGACGGCTGTGTGCGAGCCGTAATTCTTGCTGAGATTCTTTACTTCGATCAAGAGGACATCCCCCTTAAATGATATACCTTGTATTTTATAGTGTAAAAATCAATTAATATTGCTCCACTTATGAAAAAACTGTTAACCGTCGGTCATACCGTGTATGTCGAAGCGGAGGTGTTTCCGCCGTGACCGGTCCAGTCGGTATGGAAAAACTCTCCTCTGGGGGCGTCAACACGCTCGTAGGTGTGTGCGCCGAAGAAGTCACGCTGGGCCTGAAGGAGATTTGCGGGCAGCCTCTCGCTGCGGTAGCTGTCAAAGTAGGAAAGCGCCGCAGAAAATGCGGGTACGGGTACTCCCGCTACGACGGCAGCGGCAATCACTCTGCGCCAGGAATCGATAAGGGTCTTCAGCGTATCGCTGAAATAGGGGTCGCAAAGAAGATTCTTAAGCTCGGGATCTCTGTCGAAGGCCTCCTTTATACGTCCGAGGAATACAGAGCGTATAATACATCCGCCTCGCCACATAAGTGCGATCCCGCCGTAATTGAGATTCCAGCCGAAGTTCTCGGCAGCGGCTCTCATCAGAGAGTATCCCTGAGCGTAGGAGATTATTTTAGAGGCATAGAGTGCATTTTTAATGTCCTCAATAAACGCCTTTTTGTCCTCTGTTACGGTCTTTGCAGGACCGTCGTATATCTTCGAGGCGACGACACGCTCGTCCTTCATGGCAGAAAGGCACCTTGCAAAGACCGCTTCGCTTATAAGTGTCAGCGGTATGCCCTGGTCAAGCGCCTCGGCAGAGGTCCACTTGCCTGTACCCTTCTGGCCTGCGGTGTCAAGGATCTTGTCGACGATGGGCTCTCCGTCGGTATCCTTGCAGGCAAGGATGCGGGTGGTTATCTCGATAAGGTAGCTGTCAAGCTCCTTTGTATTCCAATCGGCAAATACCTCGCTCATCTCGTCGGCAGACATACCAAGCAGGTCCTTCATAAGCTGATACGCCTCGCATATAAGCTGCATATCTCCGTACTCGATGCCGTTGTGGACCATCTTTACAAAATGTCCGGCACCGCCCTCTCCTACCCAGTCACAGCAGGGAGAGCCGTCCTCGACGTGGGCGCAGATCGCAGTAAAGATAGGCTTGACGGCCTCCCAGGCAGCAGCAGATCCGCCCGGCATCATGGAGGGACCGTTGAGCGCACCCTCTTCGCCGCCGGAAACACCCGTTCCTATATAAAGAAGGCCTTTTGCTTCGACCTCTGCACAGCGTCTGACCGTATCGGGATAGTGGGAGTTTCCTCCGTCAATTATAATATCTCCCTCTTCGAGCAGTGGGCACAGAGCATCTATCATGCCGTCAACGGCGGCACCCGCCTTGACCATAAGCATTACCTTGCGAGGCTTTTCAAGGGAGTCAACAAGCTCGGAAAGAGAATGTGTACCGATTATATTCCTGCCTGCGGCACGTCCCGCAATAAAATCGTCCACCTTGGATACGGTACGGTTATACACCGCAACGGTAAAGCCCTTGGATTCCATATTCATAACGAGGTTCTCGCCCATGACGGCAAGTCCTATAAGTCCGATATCCGCTTTTTTCATCATTCGTTCCTCCAAACAGCTATCTTTGAACCCTTGCATTTCCATGCCAGATGCTCCACACCTGCGCTTCGTCCGCAGGAAGTGCATAGTCGGTTACAAGTGTGGTCACCAAAGCACCCGTAGCCCAGGCAAACTGTATCCATTTTTCGCTGTCCCAGCCGCGAAGGATCGCATAGAGCATTCCTCCGACAAAGCCGTCGCCGCCGCCGATACGGTCGAGCACGGCTATCTCACGGGGCTCGACGCTCTGCCATTCGTCACCGCAGAGCATCGTAGCTCCCCAGAGGTGGCAGTTGGAGCTTATTACCTCACGAAGGGTGTTTGCGTAAACACGAACGTTGGGGTATTGGGCACGGACGTTCATGATCATTTCTTTGAAGGCGTCCGTATTTCCAACGTCCTTACCGCCGGCCTCGGGACCCTTTATGCCAAGCGCAAGCTGGAAATCCTCCTCATTTCCGATAAGGATATCCGATACCGATGTGATGGATGAGAATATCTCCCGAAGCTCGGTCTCTCTGCCCTTCCAGAAGGACGCACGGTAGTTAAGGTCAAAGGAAACAAGGGTGCCGCTTTGGTGAGCCTTCTTTGCAAGGCGGAGGCAGCAGTCTCCGCTCTTTTCGGAAAGCGCTGCAAAAAGTCCGGAGATGTGGAGTATCTGCACACCCTCGACGTCAAATATACGCTCAAGATCAAAGTCTTCGGCAGAGATCTCTCTACCTACCTCGCCCGCTCTGTCGTTCCAAACACGCGGGCCTCTGACCCCGTAGCCGCTGTCGGCAATGTTGAACTGATGACGGTACCCCCAGGGACCGCCCTGCTCGTGTTCTACACCCTCGTAAGCTATCCCACGGCGACGGAGGTCGCTTTTGATATAAGCCGCAATGGGACTGCCCTTGACAAATGCGGTAAGGACCTTGGTCCTAAGGCCGAGGCCTGCGGATATTGAAAGGACGTTGCTCTCGGCGCTGGTAGCCTGTAGAACAAGATCGTCACCCATTCCGACAGGTTGGCGCACGGTTGGGGTGATCCTTACTCCCATGCTGGTCGCAGTAAGCAGGGAAATCGCACAATTCTCTTTAAGCTGAAGCTTCATACAATGCCATCTCCTTTGTATAAAAACTAAATATTATTCGGAGTCTTTTACCAAAATCTTTTTAATCTCACCGACGTACATATCGTGGTAATCGCCGTTGGGATAGTATCTGGAAAGCGCCTCATCGGATAAGATACATTCCTTTGGAACGTTCAGGCGGCAAAGCTTGTCGCAGAGAATAGCGGTTTGCGCCTGTTCAAAATAAGGTACGTCTCCACCAAGTACGGTAAGTCCGGCAGAGGCGATCTTATCCTCATTGCGCCCCGACGCCTTACCCATATATCCAAGCATGCCTGCATACTTTTCTCTGTCGAAGAAGGTCACCGAAAAACCATTCGAGGAGTCGATAAGCTCCTTTGTAAAGCGGCTCTCTCTGACAAAAATAAAAACGCAATTTTTGCCCCACAGCACGCCCATTCCTCCCCAGGACGCCGTCATGGCGTTGACACGCTCTCCGTCAGAAGCGGCGATGAGCATCCAGTCGCTGCCGATGGACTTAAACGGACTGCAGATAAAATTATCGGGTGTTACCTCACGGAAGCTGTTCAAGATAATTCCTCCCCATTTAATCAACTATATTATTATATATGCAAACCCGACTAAAAAGCAATAGCAAAAAGTACGGTACGAAAAAAAAGATGCAAGAGGTCCCGCATGGGCCCTCTTGCAAAATTCTTGCACACAAAGAAAAAAGCTCCGATTTTTCGGAGCTTTTTTCTTGTTTGGTGGAGATAGTGGGGATCGAACCCGCGACCTCTTGAATGCCATTCAAGCGCTCTCCCAGCTGAGCTATACCCCCAAACCGGCGACGTGTGATATTATAACACCCTATAAGAAAAATGTCAACACCTATTTTTCATTTTTCCAAAAAATTTTTTCTCTGCCTGCTATTGACAAATGTATGTAATGCGCTTATAATTTGTATGGTTGTATACAATCATACAACCATACAAAATTTACGAGGTGTTCGCCATGCTTGATCTCAATAAAAACTCGAACCTGCTTGAAAGAGACCCCTACAGATATACGCTTCAGGACGTTGACAATCCGGAGCTTTTCAGAGAGATATATCCCTACACCGAGGTCCCCAAGATCGCCTTCAACCACCGTCGAGTCGACCTTAATATGCCTGCAGATATATGGATAACCGACACCAGCTTCCGTGACGGCCAGCAGTCCATGGCCCCCTACAGCGTAGAGCAGATGGTCGACCTTTTCGACCTGCTTCACCGCTTGAGCGGCCCCAACGGTATCATAAGGCAGTCTGAATTCTTTGTCTACAGCGAAAAAGACCGCAAGGCTATAGAAAAATGTATGGAACGGGGCTATGAATTTCCCGAGATCACTACCTGGATACGTGCCACCAAGAAGGACTTTGAGATAGTAAAGTCTATCGGCATAAAGGAAACGGGTATACTCGTAAGCTGCTCGGACTACCACATCTTCAAAAAGCTTCGCATGAGCCGCAAGGAGGCGATGGGCCATTACCTTTCCATCGTCGCCGACGCACTGGATGCAGGGCTTCGCCCCCGTTGTCACTTTGAGGACATCACACGTGCCGACTTCTACGGCTTTGTCGTTCCCTTTGTAAATGCACTTATGGATATGTCCCGTGATGCGGGCATCCCCGTAAAGATCCGTGCCTGCGATACTCTCGGCTATGGCATCCCCTTCCCCGGCGTTGCCCTTCCCCGAAGCGTCCCCGGCATAATAAACGGACTTATCCACTACTCGGGAGTCCCTCACGAAATGCTCGAGTGGCACGGACACAACGACTTCTACAAGGCCGTCACCAACGCCACCACTGCATGGCTCTACGGTGCAAGCGCCGTAAACTGCTCGCTCTTAGGCATCGGTGAGCGCACCGGAAACGTACCGCTTGAGGCTATGGTCTTTGAATACGCCGCCCTCCGCGGCACCACAAACGGTATGGACACCACCGCCATTACCGACATAGCCCGCTACTTTGAAAAGAATATGGGCTACGAGATCCCGCCTATGACCCCCTTTGTCGGACGCAGCTTCAACGTCACTCGTGCAGGCATCCACGCCGACGGACTGATGAAGGACCAGGAGATATACAACATATTCGACACCGAGACCATCCTCGGCAGAGCCGCCGCAGTATCCGTAAGTGCTACATCCGGTCTTGCCGGAATCGCATTCTGGATAAACCAGGTCTTCTCGCTTACCGGTGACAAGGCTCTCGACAAGCACTCCTCTGCCGTCGTTGCCATAAAGGAATGGGTGGATGCACAGTATGCTTCGGGGCGTCAGACGGTCATAAGTGACGAGGAAATGCTCGACCTGGTAAGGATACACGCACCCGAGGTCGCAGCACAGGGGGACAGATAAAATGGCTGTTACATTCGGTGAAGAATCCGTAAGCCTCACGGGGCGGGTATTTCGCCACATAGAGCGGTGTATCCTTGAGGGTGAATACCCCTCGGGGAGCGCACTGACCGAGCACCGCATATCTCAAGAGGTAGGTGTAAGCCGCACCCCAGTAAGAGAGGCTCTTTTTCAGCTTGAGCAGGAGGGGCTTGTTCGGCTTATCCCGAACAAGGGGGCCGTCGTCGTAGGTATAAGCGAGAAGGATATCGACGATATATACACTATACGTGTTATGATCGAAGGTCTTGCTTCACGCTGGGCGGCAGAACGTATCACCCCCGAGGAGCTTGACAAGCTTACCGAGATAATAGATCTGCAGAGGTTCTACGTCGAGCGCGGCGACACCGTTCAAGGCTGGAATCTGGACTCTACCTTCCACTCCCTTCTGTACGATGCCTGCCGATCAAATCCCTTAAGCAACACCCTTAAGACCTTCCACAACTACGTAAGAAAGGCCAGAGAAAGTTCCTTTAAGGCCTTTGACCGTGCTCGCATCGCAACCGACGAGCACGAACAGATCCTCAATGCCATCCGCGCCCACGACGGTGAGCTTGCCGAAAAGCTGACTGCCGAGCACATTGTAAACGCAAAAGCAAACCTTATCCGTTCGCTTCGCGAACAGAAATAGCGGGAGGATTATCCTATGCTGATTTTTGATATTCCGCTTATAATCATCGGCGTTGTTCTGACGTGGTATGGTTTCTTCATCTTCTTTATGAAGCGTCACGATTTTATTCAGAACTTTGCCAAGATCTATGAAAGATACACCGAGCACTACGCCGCACGTATGGGACTTATCGAGTTCATCGGAGGGCTTATCTGCGTTGGAGCGGGAGTTGCGGCAATATTTGTCGACAATTTCCTTTTCTCCGCGATCGTTTTGTTTGCCTGTCCTCTGCTGGTACTCGCGGGTACGACGCTCAACACCCTGCTGTCCCTAAAAAAGTAACCGCAAACAGAAAAACACCCCCGTGATATACGGGGGTGTTTATTTATCAGTCGGTATAGGTATAGACCTCGCCGCAGTCAAAGTATCTGCTTTCTATCTCGGGATGGCGTTCTCGTATTATTTCAGCGGTACGGCACATGCCGTCGCGTTCGCTTCCAACGTGTCCGAGAATAAGCAGAGCCTTTTTCTTTCCAAGCTCAGCGGCATCACGGGCGTACTCGCAGATATACCATTCGCAGGTCTCCCCTGCAAGGACTATCTCGCTTTCCTTTTCGCAAAGTTCCTGAATAACGAGGTTTCCGATCGCTCCGACGGTGGTGGACAAACGCTCGCAGGGAATATCTCTTGCACCGCAGATACGGACGTGCTTTATACCCAGACGCTCCTCGATGTGACGCGCTACCTCTACCGGTGTCATCGGGGAATGCAGTCTGAGGCGATTCAAAGATTTCTCGCCCCTGAACTCAATATCGGCAGGCAGCTGCATTTTATCAAGCAGTCCCTCTACTATAACGTCAGGCTTTGTGTAGTGAGGATGATCGTGGTATCTCCAAATCACTACACCGGTATCTTCGGCAAGCTTTCGCTTCATAATGGCCTGGACCTCATCAGTCTCCTGATCGTGGTGGTTGTAAAAGGTGCGCTCGTGGGTGATTATGAGCTCTGCACCCCACTCTGAGGCAGCACGGATGACGTCCGGTGTTGCAAACATACAGGTGGCCACGCGTGTGACCTCGCGTTCGGGATCGCCGCACTTACAGGTATCACAGGTCTTGGAGTAATCGTGGGGAGATGTCAGAGAAAAAAGATCTTCCATAAGTTCGATGGCTTTCATATATCTGCTCCTTTCGCGCTTATCTGTCCTTAGTCGGTATAGGTGTAGACCTCACCGCACTCAAAATACCTGCATTCCAGCTCGGGATGACGTTTTTTAACAAGCTCAGCAGTATAGATCATACCGTCACGCTCGCTTCCGACGTGTCCCAGGATCAGCAACGATTTCTTTCTGTCAAACTGCGCCGCATCGCGGGTGTACTCGCAAAAGGACCACTCGCACACCTCACCTGCAAGAACTATCTCGCTGTCCTCACGGTACAGCTCCTGCTCAACAAGGCTGCCTATAGCGCCGACGGTGACCGTTACCTTCTCACAGGGAACGTCTCTCACGCCGCAGATGCGGACGTGCTTTATGCCAAGATGCTCCTCAATGTGACGCACGACCTCAACCGGGGTCATGGGAGTATGAAGACGGAGGCGGGTAACCGTAAGTTCTCCCCTCCACTCGACGTCCGCAGGAAGCTGCATCTTATTTAAAATGCCCTCCACTATTACGTCCGGCTTTGTAAAGTGGGGATGATCGTGGTACCTCCACAAAACTATGCCCGTATCAGCAATGAGCTTACGCTTTTGGTTTGACTGTTCCTCGTCTACCTTCTGGTCCATATGGTTATAAAATGTGGGCTCATGGGTTATCAGCAGATCTGCCCCCCACTCCGCCGCAGCACGTACAACGGCAGGTGTAGCAAACATACAGGTAGCAACCTTTGTCACCTCACGCTCGGGGTCGCCCGACTTGCAGGTGTCGCATGTATTGGTATAATCATGCGGAGAGGTCAAGGAAAAAAGATCCTCCATAATTTCAAATGCCTTCATTTGTCTGCCCCTTTCTCATCTGCTTTTTTATATTATATTATACCAAAATATATTTGGTCTGTAAACCTTAAAGCACATTAAAAACACCCTCCGCAGCTGCTGCCGCAGAGGGTGTTTTTATATTCAGCGGGGCATCCGACGTTCCGACGCCGACCCACCCTCGCGTTTACCCACAGGGGGTCAGATCCTTACCTTGGCAACGGCCTTGATGGACTTGCAGGGGTCTTTTCCGTTGTTGCGGCAGGGCATGTGTGCATCGTCGGGGAAGAATATGGCAAAGTCGCCCTCTCCGAAGCGGAGCATAGTGCCGTTTCCGCGGTACCACTCAATGTCTTCACCGGGCTTGCAGGCCTCGCGGCATTCAAGATTCTGCTTAAGTTCCCACCCCATGTACTCCTCACCGGATATAACGTACTGTATATCGGCGTACTTGATATGAGCCTCGTACATCTCGTCATCGGGCGGATTAGTGTCAACGGGAGATACCCAGAAGAACACGTCATCTCCGTCGACGTAAACTCTGTCCTTGGGATAGTTCTCTGCGGTCAGCTGTTGAAGTGCCTTAAGCGCCTTTTCAAAACGCTCGCTGAGACCGTAGTACAGTTTTGCATTGGAAATATTATCCTTTACCATTTTGCTCCAGCTCCTTGCTTATATCCCCGACGGCAGCGCTATCAAGACGGCTCCGCCGATCAATAACAAATCATTCGGATTCGATAACTCCGTATCCGCCCGCTTCTCTTTTGTACACGACGCAGACACGGTCATCCGCATCGGTATTGCGGAACATATAAAAATTGTGGTTGAGGAGCTCCATCTTAAGTGCGGCTTCCTCCTCTGACATCGGCTTCATTGCAAAGCGTTTACGACGGACGACAACGTCGTCCTGCTCAGGTACGGGATCGGCAGCCACGCTCCTCTCAAAAGCGCCTTCCTTCAATTTACGCTCCAGCCTGGTCTTGTTCTTGCGGATCTGGCGAACGATGGCGTCGACGGAATCGTCCATCGCTGCATACATATCGCCCTTTTTCGATTCCGCACGGTAGGTCATAGACCCGCTCCGAACAGTAACCTCGGCGGTCTTGATGCCGCGCAGCTCGCTGAATTTAACATCTGCAACGGCATCGTCGTAAAAGAAGGCGTCAAGCTTGTTGAGCTTTTTCGTTGCGGCGGCGATCACCTGATCGTCAACTTCGCATCTGCGTTTGTCGATGTTTACCTTCATAACGTACCTTCCTTTCCTTCCAGGACGGCCGTCAGCAACGGGGTGCGGGGTCGGGCGATGAAACCGTCCTGTTTGACAATGTATCTACCCCGTAGCTTCCGTAGTTCTATTATACCATATGCTTTGGTGAATTTCCATAGGTAATTCAAAAAAAGTTTTGCTTTATACAGCATTTTGCCCCGTTTTCCCATTTGTTTGATTTTTTATCGGTTCTGTTGCTTATCTTGACAATATAAATTCGATATATTATAATATTTACTGTAAGAATAACTTCTGTTTATTTTGTCTTCAGAAAAGGACGGTATTTTTATGTATAAGATCACTCTGTCAGTTGAGGGAATGTCCTGCGGAAAGTGCGAAGAGCACGTCAATAATGCCATTCGCAAAAGCTTTAAGGTAAAAAGCGTTACATCCTCCCGCACCGAGAAAAAGACTGTCATAATCACCAAGGAGGATATTGACGCTTCCGCCCTCGGCACCGTTATATCCGGGCTTGGCTTTAAGCTTACCGACGTCACATCCGAGCCCTGCGAGAAAAAAGGTCTTCTTTCTTTTCTCAAGAAATAAGTTGCTCACAAATATGTTTTCTCCCTGCCAAGCTGTTCCGGCAGGGAGTTTTTATATACAAAGGGCGCTCCGCTGACTGCAGAGCGCCCTTTGTATAAAGAAGTATTAGACTTCAGCTAACTGATTCAGCCGTGATTACTTAAGGCCCTTTTCGGTCTCGTAGGCGTCGATCATCTTCTTGACCATCTGACCGCCAACAGAACCGGCCTGGCGAGAAGTAAGATCACCGTTGTAGCCGTCCTTGAGGTTGACGCCGACTTCGTTGGCGGCTTCCATCTTGAACTGCTGAAGAGCGGCCTTAGTGGACGAATTCTTGCTTGCCATACTGATTTTTTCTCCTTGAATTTCTGTTTTTGGGCTGCACATTTATTGTATCCTGCCGTACTTTTTTAATTCAAGGTAATTTTTGGAGCAAATATACGCTCTTCTTATCTGTTTTTTATAATAACCCTCTTTGCCTTTGACAGTGCTTTACGTATTGCCCTCTTTATTCTTACCGAAAGCGGCGGTGTGCAATACTTCTTTACCGCAAGATCAAAGCTCATCCTGTCCAAGTCCGCAAGGAAGGCGTCTCTGTTTGGCGATTGCGCAGACGGACGTATGATGGCGGGGTTGTAGGAAAACGCGGCATCGGCATCGGTTTTCGCAATCCTCATCCGTCCACCTATCGACTGCAATAACGCCCTGCCCTTTTGGCTGTTTGCTATCACAAGCGAGGTACCCTTATCGTCATCCATCTCCGGCATGATGCGGTTGACCCCCCAGAAATCGGCAAGGGTAATATCCGAGCGTACAGCCCCCGCTTTAAATTTGCAGGTATGGCAGGACGGTCTGAGACATACGTCGCCAATAAAGGCACGCATATACGGGTCTTTGTCCGCCCTTTCACGGTATACCGATCCGTTTTCAAATTCAAATCTGACGCAATAGCTCTTCCAACTGTCCGACTTATCCCTGAATCTTACGATTTTAACATTAGAATCTGCCTTTTGTTCACGAAAGCGCAGATATTTTTCCCACACCTTGGGTGATGGAACGCCGTGGCAGGCAACGTCAATGCAGATAAGAGCATCATAGTCCCTTCCAAGATAGCTTTTTAAGCCCGCTACCTGGCAGGGCGTACCGCTAAACAGGACGGGTCTTCCGCCCTCGAGCATATCCTTTGCAAGGCGGTAGCTGTCGCCTATTCTGCTTTGAAGATACTTTGAGCCGCGAAGGCGGGAAAGCTCATCTTTGGATTCCACGGCAATATTCTCAAGCTCAAGATCTTCGTTGAATGCGGCACCGAACACCGCACCGCCTCTGTCGATGACCGCCTCGGCGACCAGCGTGAATACTCCTCCGGAGGAAGACTCTGCACGGATGCTGCTGTCGTTGCTGACGGCGGCATAAGCCTCGGCTTGCCCCTCATCCCTCTTATTTTCATTTGTCAGCGGGCATACCCTTTCACACTTTCCGCATCCGATGCAGGCATCTGTATCGACATTCGGATAAAGGAAGCCTTCCCCATCGGCGACCATCTCTATGCAGCCCTTCGGGCAGACCGAGGCGCAGGCATGACAGCCGCAGCATTTGGTTTTGTCGCTTACGTTTATCATGCCCGTCTCCCCCTTTTAAGCAGTCTTCCGATCGGTTTAAGACAAAGCTCCTTTTCATATCGGTTCATACCCACAAGCCACATCGACAGGGCGTATACCACCGTATAAAGAGCAATTGCACAGACATACTGCAGCGGCGCAGTATAGTCAAAAAACATGGGTAATACGATACCCGCTGCGATAGGAGCCGCAAGGCCCAAAGAGGCCCTGACGATGTTTTTCCAGAAAAGCAAAATGTCAAGTCCGCATTTTTTATGGTAATAGATATTCATTATAAGTCCGTTTGCGACCACCAGCGACACGGCCGTACCGATAGCTGCACCGACCTCACCGTAGGCCTTGATAAGAAACACCGAAAGTACGAGGTTTATTATAGCCATCACAATATAAACGATACTGCGGAAGCGATGGTTGTTTTCGGCGCGCTGGACCTCTATGCCAAGATTCTGTATCAAGGCTATGGATGCAGGAAGCACTAGCAGGAGCATGACCGGGTAGGCCTGTCCGTAGCCCTCTCCTGCCCAGAAGGCTATAAACTGTCTTCCGAAGAACACAAGGCCGCTTGCAATAAGACCAAGCAGTAAAAACTGTATCCTTCCGACCTTTACAAAAAGCTCGGTAAGCTCTCTGTCACGCCGTTGTCTGTCGTCACGGCAGGTATTGACGATGTTGTGTATACGGGGAGTAAACACACCCGAGACCGACGTCGAAAAGGTCATATAGTAATGGTATATCATATATCCGACCGAGTACACCGCCACGCTCTCGGTACCTCTGAAGCGTCCAAGCAGCAGCTTTCCGAGATTCCAGTTTATCTGGTCGACAATGAGGTTTACGGCAATAAATCCCGTGTAGGTAAAAAGACTTGCAAAAAGTCCCCTTTCAAAGCCGTGAAAAACGAAACGGTTTTTAAGCGGACCGAAAACGTACGCAACATAGAGCACGTCGGTCAGAAGCGATACCGCAAGGGTGATAACGACCAACGCAACCGATCTGAATCCCAGCAACAGTACGGGGATCGACACCATCGGTCCTACCACCGTTCTCACCATTCCAAGCAATTTCAGTACAACAAAGCGTTCATTTGCCGAAATTATGTTGGAAAACACGCTCATCGGGAAGGATATAGCAAGATTTACCGTAAGCAACAGCATGAGAATTCGGGCAACGGAATACTCCGAAGCGGTAAGCCCATCGTCAAAAACGATGTCAAGATTGCCCGAGAGGAAGCCTCCGCAGGCAAGTGCCACCAGACCGATAATAACGAATATTATCAGAAAAAGACCGTTAAGCTTCGAGATAGACTCACGGTCGCCGGATGCCTTATATTTGGCAAAATAGCGGATATAGCTGCTGTTAAAGCCGAGGCTCAGTATCGACAGGGCCGATATCGTGGAGGCGACGGTATTATACAGACCGTATTCACTTTTACCAAGCAGGCGGATCATCAGCGGTGTATAAACAAGGCTGATGCCTATGTTCAGGGCCATCTGCAGGTAGGAAAGCAGCGCCCCGCTCTTCAATTGATCGACTTTTCTGCTCATAATTCCCTACTGCTCCAGGTTGTTTTTGAGAAAATTCTCCGAATGTGCCTTGAGCTTTTCAAATGAGGTATTACGTTTGGTATAATCTATCGGGGCAAGTCCTTCAACGTAGGACATGCTTTCCCGTTCTGATCCGTGACAGAACCTCTCCTCCGAGCCAAAAAGGGAGGTGATGCTGTAGATCCTCGAGCTGAGCTCACTTTTGGCGTTTCGGTTGAAAACAAAATACTGTCTTTGATAAATGTTAGAGAAGACCACCGCATGGAAGCTGTCGGTAAAGACGTATGAAGCATACTTTACAAGGGAAAGAAAATCCTTTGGCGAAGCATCGTATATCTGCTCGTCGCCAAAGCACTCGTCACAGAGCTTGATCTCTCCTCCTGCGTGCGGAATGCTTACAAGCTTGAGACCGTTCTTGTCGGCAAACTCCCTTGCAAGCGCCCTTGAGCGGCTGTTTTCGCCGAGAAAATAGCACAAAACGTACTCCTGCTCTACCCTGCGCTCACTGCATATCTCGTCCCACTGCTCGCTTGTAAGCAGTAACGTCGGATCGACAACGAACTCTGCAGGCAGGGGAGAAAGACCCTCAAGCAGTCCCACGGCGTTTTCCTCTCTGACAGATACCGCCTTGAAATCCTTGAGGCTTTTTTTGACCGTCTCCCGCTGTGAGGGAGTAAGCTTGTCCATTGCAAGACTTGCCGCATAGGAGAGCTTGGTCTTTTCCGACGGAACAAAATCGAGGAAAAATACGGGATTATACCAGTTGAGATTCCAGACCTGATCACTTCCGGTTATAAATGCGTCGTACTCGTCAACTATCGACGAGATGTTTTCGATGTTGTAGACGCCCTTGCTATGTGGTATAACGTTTTGATTGAAGTCCTCAAAGGCCTCTACCCTGCGCTGACTTATGCGGTATCTCTCATCAAGGGCACGGATCTTACGTGACTTTATAAGCTCGTAGGGCTTTCTCACGACACGGCGTACCGCCTTGGCTACAAACTTATGAGGTCTGTGCAGGAGCATATCAACGAGCTTTGCTCGCTTAAGCTCGTAATGACATATCTGCTCCGCCGAATAGCCCTGCTTATTTAGGTAAGCAGCAAGGGCGTATGCCTGCAGGTTTCCGCCGAAATTACAGCTTTTATAATAAATTGAAATGATAGCGATCCTCTTTTTTTCATTTGAGAGGTCCATTATCCCACTTCTCTCTGCGTATTTATTCCTGTTCAAGACAGGCTCCGATGGCTTCACGGAGGTTTCTAACGGTGATTATCTCAAGACCTTCGGGAGTCTTTAGCGGCAGACCGCCGGCCTCGGGGCACACGACCCTCCTTATATTGAGCCGCGCTACCTCGTTCAGCCTCTGTTCAAGGGCGTTGACCCGACGGAGCTCACCCGTAAGACCGACCTCGCCAAACACCGCCGTGTCGCTTCTGACAGCCTTATCACGGCAGCTTGAGGCAATGGATACGGCTATGGCAAGATCCGACGCAGGCTCGTCTATCCGCAGACCGCCGATGACGTTTATATAGGCATCTGCCGCTCCGATGGGTAGTCCTGCCCGTTTTTCAAGCACGGCAAGTAACAGCATCGCTCGGTTATAGTCTACGCCCGACGCCATACGCCGCGGATTGCCGTAGACGCTCTTTGCAACAAGGCTCTGTATCTCGGCAAGGATAGGACGTGTTCCCTCCATGGTGCAGGTCACACAGCTTCCGGGAGCACCCTCGGGTCTTCCCGAGAGCATTGCCTCGGAGGGATTTACCACCTCCGAAAGTCCCTTCTGCCCCATTTCGAAGATGCCCACCTCGTTTGTCGAGCCGAAACGGTTCTTTGCGGCCCTAAGCACACGGTAGGCGTTTTGGCGTTCTCCCTCGAAATAGAGCACACAATCTACCATATGCTCCATTATCTTGGGACCAGCAAGCTCACCGTCCTTATTGACGTGGCCTACGATAAATACCACTATGCCACTCGATTTCGCAAGCTGAAGCAGCGACATGGTACAATCACGTATCTGGGTAACGTTGCCCGGAGCGGCTGACAGACTAGATTTATATACAGTCTGTATAGAATCGACGACCAGAACGTCGGGCTGCTCCTTTTCAACGGTATCAAATATCGCCTCAAGCCTTGTCTCGGCGAGGATGAGAATATTTCCCGAGCTTACCTCAAGTCTGTCGGCACGGAGCTTTAACTGCCGCTTCGATTCCTCTCCCGAGGCATAGAGCACCTTGCCTGCGCACTGTGAAAGACTGCGGCATATCTGAAGCATAAGTGTCGACTTACCCACACCCGGTTCGCCGCCTATAAGCACCAACGAGCCCTTGACCGCACCGCCGCCAAGTACCCTGTCAAGCTCGGAAAAACCGGTCGCAAAGCGTATCTCGTCATCCGTGCTTATCATATCAAGCCTCTCAGGCGGGACCTCGGGTGATATCTTGCCTGCAGACCAGCCCTTTGCATTCTTGGTCTCCGCTTCAGGTTCGTATTCGACAAAGGTATTCCATTCCTTGCAGGCAGGACACTGTCCGTACCATTTTACCGACTCATTTCCGCAGCTTGAGCAGATAAATATTTTCTTTGTTTTCTGAACTGCCATATACTGCACCTTCCTTTGTGATATCTATCTAGGCCAGGCCGAGCATTACGTAGGCTATGCACATTGCGATCTTCGACTGCCACATATCGGTATTGAGGAGCATCTCCTCCTCCGGATTTGAGAGAAATCCGCATTCTACAATGACCGCCGGACAGAGAGCGTTTTTCAGAATATACACCGTCTGCGGTGCCGATGCGGCAGAGCGAAGACCGTATTTTCCGAGACTTTTGGCAAGGCTCTGCTGAACCGTCAGGGCAAGGTCTCTGCTTTGGGGCATATTCTCCGACCAGAACACCTGCGCACCGTGCGACACGGTGTCATTGTAAAAATTCTGATGAATGCCGATATAGACGCCCTTTTCGGTCGTATTTGCTATCTCAAGGCGTCGGTGAAGATCCTCTGCCTTTTTCTTGTGTAACGTATCCGCATTTTCCGAATGGAGCGACCTATCGCTGTCACGCGTCAGCACGTAGGGTATTCCGAAGAGATCGCACCAGGATCGAAGCTTAAGCGTAAGGGCAAGGTTTATATCCTTTTCAACGGTACCTGCCCTACCGACAGTTCCACCGTCGGGACCGCCGTGTCCCGCATCAATGACGAAGCAGACTCCGCTTTTTGATGCGGCTGCGGCAAACGCTCCCCCGTTATCGGGCAAAAGGCGGACGAGCATCAAAAGCAACGCCCCCGCAAGCAGTACCATTATCATACGTTTTCTTGTGTTGGCAGGCAGCTTTTTCACAGACATCCCTCCGTTATACGGATATGCCTGTGTCGATATTGCTATGCATCTAATATTATGACACAAAACTGCAATAAAAGCAAGAACCTCCGACCAAAGTCGGAGGCTCCTGCAGTTATTAAAGGAGTAAGAAGGAATCAATCTTCGTTTTCACTGTGGGAATGGCAGCTTCCGTTCATGGCACAGCCCGAGCAACCGCAACCGCAGCCTACCGAGCCGCCGTTTTTCTTTTTTCGGACCATACCGACGATTATACCCACAACCACTGCCGCAAGAAGGGCACAGATTATAACGGTGGCAAGGTTGTTTGACAGCCATTGAAGCATTTGTCATTCTCCTTTCAAAAGGATATTATTTTGTTACGTTTACGTTTTTTGTCAACCTTGTGGACTCCTCATAGGGTCTCAACAGCATATACGTTACAAATCCAACTACCGCAAGGGCGGCAATAAGACCGATAACGTTTATATTTCCGGAGACGGCCGAGCCGATCTGGTATATGCACAGCGACGTACCGTAGGCGAATACACACTGGTACCCGATTGCAAAAGCGGTCCATTTTCCCGAGTTCATCTCACGTCTGATAGCACCCATTGCCGCAAAGCAGGGAGCGCAGAGGAGGTTGAATACCAGGAAGGAGTAGGCAGAAAGCTTGGTAAGCTCGGCAAAGTCAAGCACGCCGAACACTCCGACGATCTCCTCCTTGGCAACGAGGCCCATAAGGGTAGCCACCGCAGCCTTTATGTTTCCGAAGCCCAGAGGCTTGAATATCCAACACAGAGCACCGCCGATGATGCCCAAGAAGCTGTTTTCGAGCTCCATCTCGGGATCAAAGGCCGCTCTGCCGTCGACCACGCCGAATACCGATCCCGCCCAGATAATGATCGATGCCAGCAGAATGATGGTGCCTGCCTTCTTGATAAAGGACCAGCCCCGCTCCCACATGGAGCGAAGGATATTTATGGGTGTGGGCCAATGGTAGGCAGGAAGCTCCATAACGAAGGTTGCGGGATCACCTGCAAATAACTTGGTCTTCTTAAGCATTATTCCCGAGATAAGTATGGCGGCAATACCGACGAAATATGCCGATGGTGCCACCCACCACGCTCCGTCAAAAAGCGCCGAAGCGATAAGTGCGATAACGGGAAGCTTTGCTCCGCAGGGAATAAAGGTCGTAGTCATTATGGTCATACGGCGGTCACGCTGGTTCTCGATGGTGCGGGAGGCCATTATTCCCGGCACACCGCAGCCTACGCCGATAAGCATCGGTATAAAGGATTTGCCCGAAAGACCGAATTTTCTGAATATACGGTCCATAACGAAGGCAATACGTGACATATATCCGCATGCCTCAAGAAATGCAAGGAAGGCAAAAAGCACCAGCATCTGGGGTACGAATCCAAGTACCGCACCGACACCGCCTACGATACCGTCAAGTATCAAGCCGTTGAGCCATCCGGGTGTATTGGCGGCGGCAAGCCCCTTTTCAACAAGTCCCGGTATGCCCGGCACCCATATACTGTCTATGCCGAAAAGATGCCAGCCCTCACCGAAAACGCCGTCGTTTGCCCAGTCGGTAACAAGAGTCCCGACGGTCGTTACCGAAACGTAATAGACAAGGAACATGATAGCCGCAAAAATGGGAAACGCCAGCCAGCGGTTGGTTACGATGCGGTCTATCTTGTCGGAGGTGCTGAGTCTGCCTGCCGACTTTTTCTTATAGCAGCCATTTAATATGTTACTTATGTAGAGATAACGCTCGTTTGTGATTATCGACTCCGCATCGTCGTCAAGCTCGGCCTCGACCTGGGTAATATCCTCTTCGACGTGAGAGACTATCTTCTTGTCGATACCCGACGTCTCGATGACCTTGTCGTCGCGTTCAAATATCTTTATGGCATACCAGCGCTGCTGCTCCTGGGGCATTTCGTGCAGTGCCGCCTCCTCTATATGGGCAATGGCATGCTCGACCGTTCCCGAAAAGATATGCCTTGGATTGTGCTTTGGATCGTTTGCGGCTTCGATTGCGGCATCTGCGGCCTCGTTGATACCCGTACCCTTCAGGGCCGAGATCTCGACCACTCTGCATCCAAGCCGTTTTGAAAGCAGCTCGGTGTCGAGCTTGTCACCGTTTTTACGTACGACGTCCATCATATTGATGGCAACGACTACCGGTATCCCAAGCTCCATAAGCTGGGTAGTAAGATAGAGGTTTCTCTCTATATTGGTTCCGTCTACTATGTTGAGGATCACGTTTGGACGTTCGACAAGAAGATAATTTCTCGCAACGACCTCCTCAAGTGTATAGGGCGAAAGCGAATATATTCCGGGAAGATCTGTAACGATCACTCCCTCCTGCTTTTTAAGCTTGCCTTCCTTTTTTTCGACCGTAACTCCCGGCCAGTTTCCCACAAACTGATTGGAGCCAGTAAGAGCGTTAAAGAGTGTGGTCTTGCCGGAGTTTGGGTTGCCTGCAAGTGCGATCCTCAGTTCCATTTTAACTCACCTTTCACAATTAGCCCCTGCTAACCAAATGATAAAAAATCATAGCGACGTATGTCCCCTGCCTTATTCTACCTCTATCATTTCTGCATCGGCTTTTCTGAGGGAAAGCTCGTAGCCTCTGACGTTTACCTCTATGGGATCCCCCAACGGAGCGACCTTACGAACGTAGATCTCGGTGCCCTTGGTGATGCCCATATCCATTATTCTGCGGCGGACTGCACCCTCACCGTGAAGCTTTACCACCTTTGCCGTTTGGCCAATCTTTGTCTGTCTGAGTGTATTCACTGCTTTACCTCTCTTTTAAGGCTGTACCGTTTCATGTTAGCATATGCTAATTACGCTATATATGATAATACCAAACCCGCATTTTGTCAATAAAAAATTTCCACGCCACAGGCACTTTTGTCGCATCGTCCAACAGTTAGCCTTGGCTAACTTATTAGCTTGTGCAAAATCACCATGCTGTTTTGTCCGTCTTCCCTACCAAAATTTTATCAAAAAGGCTCGCAAGGCTTGAAAAGCAGTTCAAACTGTGGTATATTTTATATAAAGGTCGAAGGAGGTTAGGTCATGCATCTTCAGGAATCGGGCGAAATGTACCTTGAAGCCATATACGTTCTTTCCAAGCAGCAGTCTGCCGTACGTTCAATAGATGTAAGTGAACACATGGGCTTTTCCAAGCCGAGTGTCAGCCGAGCGGTCGGCATACTCAAGGCAGGCGGCTATATAACCTCCGACCGTGACGGATATCTCAGCCTGACCGACAGCGGTCTTGAGGTCGCCCAAAAGATATATCAGCGTCACACGATCCTCACGCAGATGCTCATAAAGCTCGGTGTCAGCCACAATACCGCAGCAGAGGATGCCTGCAGGATGGAGCACGTGATAAGCGATGAATCCTTTGAGGCCATGAAAAAATTTGCAGACAAATAACGAAGCTAAAAAGGTAAGGTGTCAGATCACCTTACCTTTTTGTTATAGCATATTCTCGTCGTACACCGCACGCACACCGCCAATAAACTTCGGACGTGTCCTTGCGGCAAGGACCTTAGCCTCGCCTATTGCATCATTTTCAAGCCTCAGCGGAACTGCCACTGCACGAAGATGCATTCCTATCAGAGTAAAACCGATATCCATACCCGCATCGGCCTTTATCTCCTCAACAACAACGGGGTCGGGAAGACGTTTGTAATACTCACTTGCAAAGGATCCGCCTGCTTTTGGCTGCGGCACAACGTTAACCCTTTGGGTAAAGGGTACTGCCGCAGGGACGGTGACGATGGCACGGTTGAGGTGCTCGCAGCACTGCGCTGCAAGGTATATTCCTCTCGGCTCGAGAACGCTGAGTATACCCTCCACCAATGCGGCGGCAGCCTCGGGAGATGAATCCGAGCCGATACGGCTTCCGAGCACCTCACTTGTCGAGCAGCCTACTACTACGGTCTGTCCTTTTTTAAGCCCCGCTCTGATGACGAGCTCCTCCGTGGTAGCGGCCGCCTGTGTCTTTATCTCATTCAGGTCCATATTTCACACCTCTATGACGGTATAATGATTCTCTTCGCCGTTGCACATCGCATCCGACGTAAAGTAGCGTATTCCGTCCACAATATGATCGGCACCGCAATGGTAGTGTCCCTGGATCACAAGGGCTACCTTTCCGCTTTCGCTTATTATCTTTCTGGCATCGGCAGCGTTGTTTATGCAGTGAGCCTCATCCGTAAAAGGATCCAGCGGCTCATGTACCATAACTATACAGGGAAGCCGTGAGTCCTCAAGGGCCTTCTGCAGATAGTCAAGCTGATCTTTGGGAAGGTTTGAATCCTTCCAGTCAAAGGGAACACTCCCAAATCGCACCATATTCGAATCGAAGTTACCGTCAAGCACGATAAATCGGCAGCCGCATATCTCGGCAGAATAAGGAGGAACGCTTACTCCGAGTATTCCTGCAATATCCTCGGGAGACATACAGCAGTAATCATGGTTGCCCGGGGCGTACAAAAAAGGAAGTCCGGAGTTTTTGACAGCCTGCGAGACCTCTCCGAGAAGTTCTTTTGAACTCTTTCCCTCGTGGTAATGGTCTATCACGTCGCCAAGGCAGACGCAGACGTCCACACCCTGCTTTTTAAAATCTTCAAGAGCCTGCTTGGTCTTATCAAGGGAAAGACTGCAGCGTCGATTAGCTCCGAGACGCTCTGCAGAACAATAGTGGCTGTCTGAAAAAACACCTATCTTCATACCCGATCTCCTTTGAATAGTTACTGTTTACAGTTTATCACCATACGCCTTTCTTGTCAACTTTTTGGTTGACAACGCCTTCTCTTTGTACTATAATTTATCAAACACATGGGGAAAGCTTTACTCTGTGAGCTATACCGAAACGAAAGGACTGTTCTGTTATGGAAAATACCGCACGTTACTTTGAGTCCCTTGCATACGGAGATCACCCCAGACACATACTCGACATCTGCCTTCCCGAAGTGGGCAAGACCACCGGCGTGCTGCTCTATATACACGGCGGCGCCTGGTATCTGGGCGACAAAGACGGATATAGGTCGCATATAAAGACTGTATGCAACGACCTTGGCTGTGCAGCGGCATGTATGAACTACCGTTACATCTCTCCCGACGTAACCATGTACGACCTTCTTGACGATATAACTGCCGCTCTTGCTTTCATCAAGGATTTTTCCGCACAGAACGGTGTTACACTCACCGGTTCCATCCTTACGGGTGCCTCAGCCGGCGGACATCTTTCCTTACTCTACGCTTATGCCCGCATGGACAGCGCCCCCATCCCTCCCGTTGCAGTTGCTGATGACTGCGGCCCCACCGACCTGACCGACGACGGATATTTTGTCTGCATGAAGCCAGAGGAGCGCTACAGTGAGATCGCAAAGCTTATGCGCTGGAGCACAGGAATAGAGATGGACTACCACGGCAGAAAGCGCTACGAAAAGGAGCTTCTCGCTATCTCGCCTATATCCTACGTCTGCCCCGAGTCGGTGCCGACGATAATCAACCACGGCAAGAAGGACTCCATCGTCTCCTACCGCAACGCCGAGATCCTCGCAAAGAAGCTCACCGACTGCGGTGTCGAGCACGTCTTTAACCCCTATCCCAATTCCGACCACGGACTTGACAAGGACCCCGATCATGCAAATTACGCCAAGGAAATGCTTTACAGCTACATCAGACGTTTCTTCTGATCCTCAAGCGGCGGCCTGTTTACTGCAGACCGCCGCTTTCTTTTATGTTGACATAGGCTTCCATCTGTGATATAATTTCCACGTTGCACAGAAGTGCGGCACGGAAACAGAAGTTTCCTTACCCAGCCACGTTATTTTTATTTTACAGGGATGCTATGAAGGTGTCATTTTCCACGAATGGAAGATGGCCCTTTTATATTTTTCTCACATGAAAGGATCAAAAAAATGAAAAGAAAAAACATATTAAACACCGTCCTTGCCGGATTATTCCTGGCGCTTGCATACGTTATGCCCTTTTTGACCGGTCAGGTACCCCAGATCGGCGCCATGCTCTGCCCCATGCATATTCCGGTGCTTCTGTGTGGGTTCATCTGCGGATGGCCATGGGGACTTGCAGTCGGCTTCATTGCACCCCTGCTTCGCTCTTCTATCCTCGGTATGCCGCCTATGTTCCCGGGTGCCGTATGTATGGCCTTTGAGCTTGCGACTTACGGCCTTATAAGCGGCCTTATGTATAAGTTCCTCCCCAAGAAAAAGGGATACATCTACTGTGCTCTGCTTGTTGCAATGGTTGCAGGACGCCTTGTGTGGGGCGCTGCGATGCTTGTCTGCATGGGCATCAAGGGTGGAAGCTTCGGTATATCGGCATTCCTTGCCGGAGCCGTCACCAACGCTCTGCCGGGTATTGTAATACAGATCGTTTTGATACCCGCACTTGTCATCGCTTTGGAAAAAGTAAGGTCTATGGGAAACAAGGCCTGAGTTTGGGAGGACACAGTCAATGGACAGACACGGGAGAACCCGCGCTCTTTTGATAAAGCATTATCAAAGCTACCCCGATATGGAGATCACAGACATCTTTAAGTACATTCACCAGAGTTCATTTGGCTGTGAGCACCTTGTATCGTCACCCGCCGCCGCTGCAGAGTACATACAAAGGGAGGCCGAGAACGTCGGAGAACTGCTTTCGGATAAGATCGAGGAGCTTGACGGCGATTACTGCAGAGTGCATCTCGGCATACTGAAAAGCGGTATAAGTGCCGAGACCCTCGGAAGACTGTTTTTCCTCTCTGCCAAGGAGGAGGAAACCGGTGTATTCGACGTTCAGAAAAAGCTCTCTGCGGCCAAAGAGCTGGTCGACGAGGGAATACTTCCCTTTGACGGCTACGATTTTCTCATGGCATGCGAGGAGTGGAAGGAACGCCGTTACCCGCCGCTCCACCATTCGGACAGATTTCGAGCCGGATACCGCCCTGCGTACCGCGTAATTAGCAGACGTTTTGTCCCATTTCTTCCCCTTTTTGCGCGTATTGATACCCTTCTTGCAACGGGAAATGTCAAGCTCGCTGTGGAGGGTGGCAGTGCAAGCGGCAAGTCTACCCTCGGGGAGCTGCTTGAGGGGGTATACGACTGCACCGTATTTCATATGGACGACTTTTTTCTACGTCCCGAGCAGCGTACCCCGGAGCGTTTTGCCGAGCCGGGCGGCAACGTCGACAGAGAGCGGTTTCTCAAAGAAGTGCTTATTCCGATGAGTCAAGGCAAAGAGGTGCTATACCGAAGGTTTGACTGTTCGACCTTCACGCTCCAGCCTCCCGTTGCAGTAAAGCCCCAACAGCTCACGGTCATAGAGGGTGCCTACTCCATGCATCCCGAGCTTTCGGGGTATTATGACCTTTCGGTATATCTCGACATTTCTCCAGAGCTTCAGCGAAAGCGGATACAAAAGAGAAACTCTCCAGCTATGGCCGAGCGTTTCTTTAACGAGTGGATACCCCTTGAGCAGGTCTATCACGAAAAATTGAACGTCAAAAGCCGCTGCAATCTTGTCCTGAACGCAGAGGATTGACCATTATTACAGAAAAGCCACCCTTTTTAGGGTGGCTTCTTTCTTATTTCATTACAAGCTCACAGTCATTTGGAAGCTCGAAGGGGAGCATTTGCGGGGTATCCAGCAGATAGTAAGCGGTGGTGGTGTAATCGTCGTAGCGAGGACCAGTCCAACCGAGATTATCCATTACCATTTTAAAGCTCTTTTCGAAGTATATCTCGTCCTTTTCGTGGAAGCGGTAAAGCATAAACCGCTTCTGAGAATTATACTGCGACTCGTGATCACCCAGTATCGCATACATTCCTACGTATGGTGCGCTGAAGGTCTGGTACTTTCTTACGGCAATATCGTTTCCAAAGGCATACGATCCACAGAAATAATCCTCGGTGCCGGTATAGTTAAGGGATGGATAATCCTCTCCGTCGATATACATCTTCGCTTCGCCCTCCACCCAACAGGTATTGTGGCCGTTAAGACCCGATGCAAGGGTCACGCCGAGGAAGCGGCCGCGTCCTTTCACGCCGTCGACAACGGTATAAGATCTGCCCTTGCAGATGGGATGCTCCTGGTTATACACGGCATGGAAATAACCGATGTTTTCGGGCAGCTCGCCAAGCCAGCCGGTTATCATATAGTAGAGCCACTCGTCGTGCCCGCCGCGGTTTTCCATAGTAATGCGGCAGTGCTTTTTAAACGGCATTTCAAAGTAGCTGTTATATCCCCTGCCGGGTGCAACAAGTATACGCGCAGAATTGAGTACAGGGTATCTTCCCTCGGAGTCGGTAAAGCACTCGTCGTACGCACAGCCAAAAAATGCCGAGATAGGTGCTTCGACCGATGGAAATTCGTTATTCTCCCAGTATATGCGGATTACAAAGCTATGCCCGATATAGCCTGTAAACCACATGTGTGTAATCATACCCTCTCCGTCAATGTCGCAGAGGGTTACGGTCTCGCCCGGTTTTATGCATATATTGGGACGAAGCTTCTCGCAGTCCTTACCCTTTGTACCGCCGTTTCTGGTACCGGTCGGATTTTCAGCGGAAAAGGCGAAGGTAGTTCTTTTATTCAATGTATACATACCAACAAGCTCCTTTGCAAAATACCGTATATGAAAATTTTACCATAACGCAACGGCAAATGCAACAGATTTGTTACGTCTGCAGAAGGGATCGAACTGTTCTGCGGAATAGACCGCTTCCTTACTTCTTCACTATTCACTATTACTTATTACCTAATCGACAAGTTTCGAAAGAGAAGAGTGAAAAGTGAAGAGGTAATAGTGAAAAAGTAAAATCGACAAGTCTCTGTCGAAACTTGTCGATTTTTGGCAGGGGCAGAAGGGATCGAAGTTACAAGTAACCCCTTCGGAAACATAGTCGCAACGCTCGCTCCCCTCCCGCTGCTCCTTGTTTCCTCACCTCAGCGGCACACCTTATTCTGCCACCGGCAGCGGTGTGCCGCTTCGCCCCGACACGCTCCGCGTGCCTCAGGTTCGATCACTTTTTTGAAAAAATAAAAACGACCCGCAATGCGAGTCGTTTTTATTTGGCAGGGGCAGAAGGGATCGAACCCTCGGCACGCGGTTTTGGAGACCGCTGCTCTACCAGCTGAGCTATACCCCTATATATTTCGCAACTATCGTCGCAACGAATGATATTATACACATTTATTTCCCGTCTGTCAATACTCCAAAGACTATTTTTTAAAGACTTTTTTATTCCGTTTTTTCTTTGTCCGTCTTTTCGGTAATCTTACCATTAAAGACAAGAAAATAAGAGGGCAAAATGTAAAATATTATATTGTGCTTTTTTCCGTTTTGTGTTATACTTACCTTTGAATAAAATTATACTGGCGTGATGTGGATATCCTACAAATTCCAACACGGTATAAATATATTCGGGAAAAATTCCGATTTTTTTCAGGAGGTTAAAAAAATGAGTTTCAGCGAGAGAACCACCGATTTTCTCGGTAAAAGGTCTGCTGTTGAAGCAGCCACCACTGCCGCTCGCAAGCGCATCGGCCTGATCCTTGACTCTGAGAGCTTTATGGAAGTCGGCGCATTCGTTAAGTCGCGCGACACCGAGTTCGGAGCCCAAGAAGCTGCCGAAGGCGTTGTTACCGGCTGGGGCACCGTCGACGGAGCTCCCGTCTGTGTTTTTGCTCAGGACAGCTCCGCTATGGGCGGCGCAGTCAGCGAGATGCAGGCAAAAAAGATCACCGCACTTTACGAGTATGCACTCAAGGTCGGCATCCCCGTCGTCGGTATCTTCGATTCCAAGGGTGCCAAGCTTGCCGAGGGCGTTGACGCTCTTGACGGCTATGCCAAGATAATCGCTTCTGCCCAGGCTGCTTCCGGCGTTGTCCCCACCATCGCAGTTATCTCCGGTATCTGCGGAGGAGCCGCCGCCATCGCCGCATCCTGCTTTGATTTCGTCATCTCCGCCGGCAACGGTGAGATATACATGCACTCCCCCACCGTCCTTACCGCAAACGGCATCTCTGCCAAGGCCGACGCTGAAAGCGTTGCCGCAAACGGCATTGCCGATTTCGCCGCAAAGGACGATGCAGAGGCTGCAGGTCTCGTCCGTGCACTTCTTTCCTACCTCCCTGCCAACAATGCAGGAGACAAGAACTACAGCGCAACCTCCGACGATATCAACCGCGCCCTTGACGTCAACGCTCTTGCAAGCTGCGATCCCAAGATCGTTGCCGCTACCGTCGCCGACAATTCCGCACTCTTTGAGGTCGGAGCCGCCTTTGCACCTGCCGTTACCACCGGATTTATCCGTCTTGACGGCGAGACCATCGGCGTAGTCGGAGCAAACGGCGAGCTCTCTGCCGACGCTCTTTCCAAGGCTTCCAAGTTCGTTTCCTTCTGCGACGCCTTCGGTGTCTCCATTCTTAATATAGTAAACGCCTCCGGCTTTGAGCTGTCTGCCTCCTTTGAGCGCAACGGCATCTCTGCCGCCGCCACCCTTGCAGGCTGTTACGCAGGCGCCTCCAGCGCAATGGTCACCCTTATCACCGGCAAGGCCATCGGCTCTGCCTACGTCACCCTCTGCCCCAAGGCTCTGGGCGCCGATATGACCTTTGCATGGCCCACCGCCGAGATCAGTGCTCTCTCTGCCGACGCCGCCGTTGCGATGTTCGGTTCCGAGGAGCTCAAGGCATCCGACGATCCCATCGCCAAGCGTGCCGAGCTTACCGAGAAATACGCCGAGATCCTGGCCGCACCCTATGAGGCGGCAAAGCACGGATATATCGACGAGATCATCGATCCCGCCGAGACCCGTCAGGCTCTTGTCTACGCCTTCGGCCTCTTCTCAACCAAGAACGTTTAATAAGGGAGGACCTGTAAATGACTCCCGAAGTACTTCAGACTGGGCTGCTTGTTTTTGCCCTGGGAATAGGCATGGTGTTTGCTGTACTCTTTGTCATCTTCGTCGCTCTTAAGATAATGGGATTCGTTGCCGTATCCATTACCAAGAAGGCAAAGCCCGCTCCTGCTCCCGCAGTTGCCGCCGCTCCGGTTCCGGTAGCCGCCGCTCCTGCACCGGCAAGCAATGACAGCGAGATAGCCGCCGTAATCTCCGCCGCTATTGCGGCATACTGTGCCGGAGAGCCCGGTGCAAACCCCTCCAGGCTCAAGGTCCGCTCCATCCGCCGTGCCACCAAGTGGGACGGAAGCAAATAAGCTTCACCTAATTTAAACGAATTGAAAGGAATGTATTTATAATGAAGACCTTTAAGATCACCGTCAACGGCAATGCCTATGATGTTACCGTCGAAGAAGTCGGCGCTGTCGCTTCCGCCCCCGTAGCAGCCCCCGCTCCCGTAGCCGCCCCTGCACCCGTTGCAGCCCCCGCTCCCGTAGCCGCTGCTCCCGCACCCGCTGCCGCTCCTGCCGCTCCTGCCGCTCCCGCCGGTGGCAACTCTGTCACCAGCCCCATGCCCGGCACCATTCTCAAGGTCGCAGTCAACGTCGGCGACACCGTTTCCAAGGGCCAGCTGCTTGTCCTCCTCGAGGCCATGAAGATGGAAAACGAGATCCTCGCTCCCGACGACGGCAAGGTCGTTGCTGTCAGCGTAAAGGCCGGCGACTCTGTCAACTCCGGTGACGCTCTGGTATCTCTGGGCTAAAAATTTTCCGAAGTCGGCCTCATAAGACTCCTGCCCACCGGTGACGGGTAAAGATCCGAGGCTGACTACGCAGTAAAATTTTGTCGCCGGAGAAACGGAAAGATTTACAATGGATGCGATCCTGGAATTTCTTAAAACTACAGGCTTTTATCTGCTTGATGACTGGCGCACTATCGTAATGTACCTTATCGTCGGTGTGCTGTTCTATCTGGCAATAGTCAAGAAATTCGAGCCGTTGCTTCTGCTCCCGATCTCCTTTGGTATGCTTCTTGCAAACCTTCCCGGTGCGGAGCTGATGCACCTTGAAATGTTCTTTGACGATTACTACCTCACCGAGGCGCAGATCGAAGCCGGCATGCACGTGCCTATGTCCACGATGATTGCCGAGGTCATAAACAACGGCGGACTTGTCGACATTCTTTACCTCGGCGTAAAGCTCGGCGTATATCCCTCGCTTATATTCATGGGCGTTGGCGCAATGACCGACTTTACCCCCCTTATTGCTAACCCCAAGTCCCTGTTCATGGGTGCCGGCGCACAGCTTGGCGTTTTCGTCGCCTTCTTCTCCGCCCTCTTCCTGGGCTTCGATCTTATGGAAGCCGGTGCCATCGGTATTATCGGCGGCGCCGACGGTCCTACCGCAATCCTTGTTACCAAGGAGCTGGCACCTCATCTCCTGGGTGCTATCGCAATTGCCGCATACTCCTACATGGCGCTTATCCCGATCATCCAGCCTCCCTTTATGAAGCTGCTGACCACCAAGAAGGAGCGCCGCATAAAGATGACCGCTCTCCGTCCCGTCTCCAAGGTCGAAAAGGTCATCTTCCCCATCGCCGTTACCCTGCTTGTCTGTCTGCTTATCCCCGCCGCCGCTCCGCTGGTAGGCTTTTTGATGCTTGGTAACCTTGCAAACGTCTCCGGCGTTACCGACAGAATATCCAAGACCGCTCAAAACGAGCTTATCAACATCGTAACGATATTCCTCGGAGTTTCGGTTGGTGCCACTGCAAGTGCCGAGAACTTCCTCAAGCTTGAGACCATCTACATCATCGTCCTTGGTCTGTGCGCCTTCTGTGTTTCGACCTGCGGCGGTCTGGTCGTAGGTAAGATCATGTGCAAGCTCTCGGGCGGCAAGATCAACCCCCTTATCGGCTCTGCAGGCGTTTCGGCCGTTCCTATGGCCGCAAGAGTTTCGCAGATGGTCGGACAGAAGGAGGATCCCTCCAACTTCCTGCTTATGCACGCTATGGGACCCAACGTCGCAGGTGTTATCGGCTCTGCCGTTGCCGCAGGCGTATTCCTGGCAATGTTTTAAAATTTATTGAAAAGGAGTTTTACCATGGCTTTTAAGATTACCGAAACCGGTCTGCGCGATGCACATCAGTCTCTGATTGCCACCCGTATGACCCTCGATGATATTCTCCCCGCCGTCGAGCTGATGGACGAGGTAGGTTACAACTCCCTTGAGTGCTGGGGCGGCGCCACCTTTGACGCATGTCTCCGCTTCCTCAACGAGGATCCCTGGGAGCGTCTGCGCAAGATCCGCGACCGTGCAAAGAAGACCAAGCTTCAGATGCTCTTCCGCGGCCAGAACATTCTTGGCTACCGCCACTACGGCGACGACGTCGTCGAGTACTTCGTTCAGAAGTCCATCGCAAACGGCATCGATATCATTCGTATATTCGACGCCCTTAACGACCCCCGCAACCTCAAGACCGCCATCAACGCCACCATCAAGGAAGGCGGCCACGTTCAGGCCTGTATTTCCTACACCATAAGCCCCGTCCACTCCACCGAGGCCTTCTGCAAGCTTGCAAAGGAACTCGAGGAGATGGGTGCCAACTCCATCTGCATTAAGGATATGGCCGGTCTGCTCCTGCCCTACACCGCCTACGATATGGTCAAGGCTCTTAAGGAGACCGTCAAGATCCCCATCCAGCTCCACATGCACTACACTGCCGGTACCGCCTCCATGGCTTACGCCAAGGCGATCGAGGCCGGTGTCGACGTAGTCGACTGTGCCATCTCCCCCATGGCTCTGGGTACCTCCCAGCCCGCCACCGAGCCCATCGTCGAGACCTTCGAGGGAACTCCCTACGACTGCGGTCTTGACATGATGAAGCTTGATAAGGTCCGTGCCTACTTTGCTCCTCTCCGTGAGAGGTACATCAAGAGCGGACTGCTCGACTTCAAGAGCCTCGGAGTTAACGTCAACACCCTTCTTTACCAGGTCCCCGGCGGCATGATCTCCAACCTCATCTCCCAGCTCAAGCAGGCTAACGCCGACGACCGCTTTGACGAGGTTCTCGAAGAGATCCCGCGCGTACGTGAAGACTCCGGCTATCCTCCCCTTGTCACCCCGACCTCCCAGATCGTCGGCACCCAGGCCGTTATGAACGTCCTCTGCGGCGAGCGCTACAAGCAGGTCACCAAGGAATTCAAGGGTCTGGTCAAGGGCGAATACGGCAAGACTCCCGCCCCCATCTCCGAAGAGTTCACCAAGAAGATCATCGGCAACGACACCCCCATCACCTGCCGTCCTGCCGACAACATCCCCAACGAGCTTAACCGCTTCCGTGACGAGATCAAGGATTACATTGAGCAGGAGGAAGACGTCCTGTCCTATGCACTCTTTGACAAGGTCGCACTGAAGTACTTCGACTACCGCAAGGCCGAAAAGTACAAGCTTGACGCCACCCGTGGCGATCTCGACGCAAAGATCCACACTGTTTGATCCAAACCAACCCACAAAGGATAAAAGGAGGACACTGTCATGTATATCGGAATCGATCTTGGCGGAACCAACATTGCCGTAGGTCTCGTTGACAAAGAAGGCAAAGTAGTCGCCAAAAAGAGCATTCCCACGTCCGCAACCCGTCCCGTCAGCGATATAATCGCCGATATGGCCAACCTCGCCCTTGAGGTCACCGCCGAAAACGGTCTCAAGAAGGAAGACATCGAATACGTCGGTATTGGCGCCCCCGGCACCGTAGACAATGCCAACGGCAGGATCGTCTATGCCAACAACATCGGCTTTAAGGACACCCCTGTTGCCGAGATCTTCCGCAAGACCTGGGATATTCCGGTATATCTTGGCAACGATGCCGACTGTGCCGCCCTGGGCGAGGCGCACGCAGGTGCTGCCCACGGTTGCAACAACGCCATTATGATCACCCTCGGTACCGGCCTCGGCGGCGGTATTATCATCAACAAGAAGATCTACTCCGGCTTTAACAGCGCCGGCGGCGAGATCGGACATATGGTAATAGTACGTGACGGCAAGGCCTGCACCTGCGGCCGCAGAGGCTGCTGGGAGACCTACTCCTCCGCAACCGGTCTTATCCGTATGACCGCAGAGGCGATGCTTGCAGACCACGAGCGCAAGAGTATTCTTTGGCAGATGGTCGAGGGCGACATCGACAAGGTCAGCGGCAAGAGCGCATTCCGTGCCGCCGACGAAGGCGACGAGCTGGCAAAGTCGATACTCAAGGACTACTTTGAGTACCTCGCCTGCGGTATTGCAAACATAATCAACATCTTCCAGCCTGAGGTCTTCGTCATCGGCGGCGGCATCAGCAAGGAAGGCGAAAAGCTTGTCGCTCCCCTGCGTGAGCTGGTATCCCGTGAGATCTACACCCGCGGTGTTGCTCAGACTCAGCTCAAGGCCGCAACCCTCGGCAACGATGCCGGTATAGTCGGTGCAGCAATGCTTGGACTGTAAGCTTAAAAACAAACCAAAAAGCCTTTGGCAGTAATGCCAAAGGCTTTTTTCTTGCTTCTGCCTTCTGCGGTTTCGGAAAATGCAAATAGCAGAATATCAACATTCCGCATCATATATCGCCTTGAAGAGCTGTTATCTCTTGACATTGGACTACGGATGATATATAATTTTCTTAATAAATATCAGCGGTTATATTTCAGAACCGCAAACAAAAGGGGACTCTGTAATGAAAAAGATCTCAATTCTCTCGCTTTGCATTGTCATCGTTCTTATGCTCTCAGTTTTGGTATCCTGCTCCGGCGGATCCGGCAGTAAGTCCGACAAAAAGCTCGCAGGTTCCTATTCAGGAAATTACATCTATGACGGTGCTGAAATTTCCATAGTAATTACTTTGAACGAAGACGGAACCTATACCTATGATGCCACAAAGGACGGCCAGCCCTCCTCTTCCAGAACCGGAGATTACGAGTTAAAGGACGGCGAGGTCTACCTGTATAATACCTCCGACCACCAAAGCTGGATCAAGTATGACTACGTCGACGGTCACCTGGAGAACGAAAACGGCGAATTTACCAAGAAATAATCATATAAGCTATACCGACATACAAAATAAAATTTCCGCGCTGACATAAAGTAAAAAGAAGCCTCGAAGAAAAATCGAGGCTTCTTTTTTTACACACACGTTATGTCTTGTATTTTGCAAACAGACGGTATATCCGCGCTTTAAATATAATTCTTCATCTGTTTGCCACGTCACGGAATGTATCCCCGGTAAGGCGGTAGGTCGTCCAGCCGTTCATCTGTGCGGCACCGAGGGAGAGATAGAAGTCAATGCTTGGCCTATTCCAGTCAAGACAGCTCCACTCAAGACGTCCGCAGCCTCGCTCAATGGCGAGCTGTGCCAAATGCTTAATGAGTCCCTTGCCGTACCCCTTGCCACGGTACTCCGGCAGAACATAGAGATCCTCGAGGTATATGCCCGATCTGCCAAGGAAGGTAGAGAAGTTGTGGAAAAAGAGTGCAAATCCGACTTCCTTTCCCTCTTCGGTCGCGAATAAGACCTCTGCGTGCTTCTTTTCAAACAGTTCACATCTCAGAAGCTCCTCGGTTGCGACCACGTCGTCTGACATTTTTTCGTACTGTGCAAGAGCCTTTATAAACTCAAGTATCGTTGCTGCGTCCTTTTCAGTCGCAAACCTGTATGTATCGCCGTTCATTTTTCAATTCCTCTGTTAAAGACGTATCTGTCCATGCGGTCAAACGCCTCTGCTACCCTGCTAAAGGGCAGAGCGAGGTTAAGACGGATATGGTTCGTTCCTCCGTGCTGTCTGCCGTCCTGCCAGGCGACACCGACGTCCCAGCCCGCCTTAAGAAGCTCGACGATGGTCATACCCTGCTTTTCAAGCCATTGACTGCAGTCCATAAACACCATATAGGTACCCTGCGGTCTTGCCGCAGAGACTCCGTCAAAACGACGCTTGATAAAATCACAGGCATAATCGACATTTTTACAAAGAGTACGGCAGAGCTCGTCCACCCACTGATAGCCTTCGTCCTTATAGGCACCTATCAATGCGTACATGGAAAGCAGGTTCATCGAGTTATAGTGGGACAGTGAGGACTCCTTTTCCACCCTGTCACGCAGATATTTACTGTATATTATGTGATACGCACCCACCAGCCCTGCAAGGTTGAACGTTTTAGAGGGAGCGTAGAGTGCGACCGTACGCTGCTTTGCATCCTCGCTTACCGATTGAGTGGGGATATGCCGATATCCCGGCATAATGATGTCCGACCATATCTCATCAGACACCACGTATACGTCGTATTTTTTATAAAGCTCCATCGCACGCTCTATCTCCCATCTTTCCCACACCCTTCCCGTAGGATTATGGGGAGAACAAAAAATTGCGGCATGGATAGAGTGTTCGGCAAGCTTCCTTTCCATATCATCAAAGTCCATCCGCCATACGCCCTTTTCATCAAGCAGGAGCGGACTTAGGACGGTGTTATATCCGTTATTCTTTAAAGCCGCCGAAAAACCAAGGTACACCGGCGCATGAACGAGCACACTGCCACCCTTGGAGCAAAAAGCTCCCAAAGCAGACAACAGCCCTCCGAGCACCCCGTTTTCATAGCCTATGTGCTCCGGACACAGCCCTTCAACGCCGTTTCGGAGCTTCTGCCATCTTATGATAGAATCAAAATATTCATCTCTTGGGCTGAAATATCCAAACGCAGGATGCTCCACCCTTTCACGTACGGTCTCGCAGACGGTAGGCACGGTAGGGAAATTCATATCTGCCACCCACATAGGGATGGCATCAAAGCCCTCCTTGGGTACACCCGGAGCCCAGCCTTTGCCGAGCTCATCTACCGCTATTGCATCCATTCCGGAGCGTTCCATGATCGATTCAAAATCAAATTTCATTTAAACACGCACTCCTATCCGACCGATTCCGTACAAAACGGAAGCTACTTTCCCTCACCCTCTGCGGGTGCTTCGTCATCCGATTCGTCTCCGACCTTCCAGAGGTGGATATACCCCCACTCGTTGAGCCGTATCACGGTTATCATTATAAGTGGAACGATAAACATTCCTATAAAGCCGTACATTCTGAAACCAAGATACATAGTCACGAGCATTACAAAGGGATGCAGCCCGAGCTGTCCGCCGACCACGTGGGGCTCAAGGAGATTTCTGACTATGAGAATAACGACATATATTACCGCTGCGCCTATGGCTATTCTGAGGCGGCCTGTAACAAGGGCTATCACCGCCCACGGAATCAACACCGCACCTGCGCCAAGCACCGGCAGGAAGTCAACAAAGGCGACAAGCAGCGCAAGGGTAAATGCAAAGTCGAAGCCAAGTATCAAAAATCCGATAAACAGCTCAACGAAGCAGACACTGCAGAGTATGCACTGTGCCTTGAGCCATTTGATAAGGCTGGAAAAGAGGTGCTTATAGACCCGCTCAACCTTTTCTCTGAAGCTGTTTGGGATCAGTTTTCTGATAAAAAGTCTTATTTTTTCATCGTATATGACGAAAAAGAAGGTAGATACAACTGTTGCGACCACCGTAAGCAATACAAGCGGCAGAGATGTCACTATACCTATAGCGGGACCGACTATCAACGATACGAAATCTATCTTCGATGGAAGCTCTCTTATCGTTTTTTCAAGCGCCTCACCCACGCTTTCGGGAAGGGTCGCAAGGATACCGATCTCGGCTATATTTCCGTCCTTTATCTTGTCAATGATCTCACGGTATTTCGTTCCCATCTGTTCAAAAAAGGGGAGCAGCTGCTGATAGATAATATAGAAGATTATCCCAACAACGGCAAAGAAGCAAAGCAATACCAGTACCGTAGACAAAACGGATATAAAGCCTTTGTTTTTAAGCTTCTTACCGAGCACCCTTTTAAGGGGTATGACAAATCGAGACAGCACAAAGGCGATCAAAAACGGGGCGATCCAGCCCAATATACGGTCCATAAACACTCTAAATACGATAATTCCAAGCACAATATAGGCAAGAATTATAAGCGGACGGACCAGCTTTTCATTTGATATCTTTGTTTTCACTTTTTTGCCGCCTTTCGGTTTACAATTAATATAGTTTGTGGTAAAATAATATAAGTTACTTTTTCCAAAGGAGAATTCAGATTATGATCGGTGTAGCCGTACTCGGTTTTGGAACTGTCGGCAGCGGAGTTGTCGACGTTATAGAGAAAAACAGGGAGAGCTTCAGGCAGAAGGCCGGCGAGGAGCTGTACGTAAAGTACGTCCTTGATATCCGCGACTTCCCCGGAGACCCCTATGAAAACCTCATTATACACGATTTCTCTGTCATAGAAAATGACCCGGAGGTAAGCATCGTCGTTGAGACCATCGGCGGCACCAAGATCGCAGGTGACTTTACCCGCCGTGCGCTGAACGCCGGCAAAAGCGTCGTCACCTCCAACAAGGAGCTGGTTGCGGCCAGTGCCGTGGAGTTTTTCCGTATCGCCGCTGAAAAGAACGTAAACTACCTCTTTGAAGCAAGCGTAGGAGGCGGAATCCCCATTATCCGTCCCCTCAACCAGTGTCTTGCCGCAAACGACATTTCCGAGATCTACGGCATACTCAACGGTACCACCAACTACATACTCACACGTATGGTATCCACGGGTGCCGACTTTGATACCGCACTTGCCGAGGCGCAGGCTTTGGGTTATGCCGAAGCAAATCCCACCGCAGATATTTCCGGCGCCGACGCCTGCCGCAAGATATGCATCCTTGCTTCTCTTGCCTACGGCTTCCACGTCTACCCCGATATGGTCCGCATAGAGGGTATTGAAAACATTTCCGCACCCGACATTGCCTTCGGCGCCGCTATCGGCCGCAAGGTCAAGCTGCTCGGATGCGCAAAACGTCTTGACAGCGGAAAGCTCTACATCACCGTTTCACCCTTCTTTATTCCCGAGAAGTCCCCCATCGCCTGCATTGACGACGTATTTAACGGGATCGTCGTAAAGGGTGACGCCATAGACGAGGTAATGTTCTACGGACGCGGTGCAGGTAAGTACCCCACCGCCAGCGCAGTCGTTGCCGACGTTATTGACGCCGCAAAGCACCGTTATGCACGCAAGTGGATGGACTGGGAAGAAAGCAGCGAGAATATGATCGCAGACTGCAGGCAGGTCTCCCACGATTACCTGGTCCGTATAGAGGCGGACAACGTTGAAGCGGAGCTTGCACGTGCTGAAAAGATATTCGGAAGCATTGAGACGATCAAGGCTGACAACGTAGGTCCTTGCGATGGAGCCTTCTTGGTTCGCAACATTGCCGAAAAGGATATTCTCGAAAAGCTCTCGGAGCTCGGCGAATGCTACCGTCACAAGATGATGTTATTATAATCCATAACTGTTAAAATTTCAAGACAGCCCAATACCAAGTCAAAGCAAATTCCATTACAAATACCTCTCGGCGGTCTGAAAAAGGCCGCCGAATCAGTATAAAAACAACGGCGGTGAATTAATATGTTTAAGCCCGTAAAGATCGTTATGGCAGGACTTGCACATCCTCACGGAATCAGCTTTCTGAAGGATCTTCTAAAGTTTGAAAACGTTGATGTCGTCGGCTTCTACGACGAGGAAGCCCCCGATGCGGCCGTTTCTGCGGCGGAGCAGTTTGGAGCCACGGCATTTGACAGTCTTGACGGGCTTTTTGAGCAAAACGCAGACCTGTTTTTGACCGCCGCCGTAAACGATCGCAAGCCCGACCTCTGTATCCGTGCCCTCAAGGCAGGACTTACAGTAGCCGCCGACAAGCCCTTTGCGGTAGATCTTGACGGCATTGATAAGCTTGAAAAGGCTTTGGAGGGACTTCCCCCCTCACGCTTTTTCCCCTTATTTACCGAAAGATACGTCCCCGAGGTTATCGCCGCCAGATCCCTTATTGAAAGCGGAGAGGTCGGAACGCCGGTAAATATGTACTTCGTCCGTCCGCATCGGCTAAACCCCGCCAGACGCCCCGGATGGATGTTTGAGCGCAGTCGGTACGGCGGCATCATAAACGATATAGGCGTACACGATATAGATCTTGCCCGTTACTTCAGCGGAAGCGAGGTAGAGAGGGTTCTTTCGGCACACACGGCAAACTCACGCTACACCGAGTATCCCGATTTCTGCGACAACGGTGCGGCTATGCTTAGAATGGCAAGCGGTGCGAGTGCTTCCCTCAGCGTCAACTGGCTTACCCCCGAACAGTACCCCTGCCACGGAAACACCCGCTTCTTTATCAACGCTACCAAGGGCGAGATAGACATATCAACTACTGCCGACCTGCAAGCAAGGGTCCGCTTTTGCTCCGACAGCCGTCCGCCGCAATACCTGCCCCTTATCGAGACCGACCTGTCCCCTGCCTCCGACCTGATCGCCTGCCTGCGTGATCCGAAACATATTCCACTGGTCACGGCGGTCGATGCTATCAACTCCACACGTGCTGCTCTGCTTGCTCAGAAAGCCGCTGAAAAATAAGAAAAAAGAGAGAAGTCATCGACTTCTCTCTTTTGTTATGGGGATCTTATTTCCAGAATTCCTCGGGATTGCTGTCTTCAGCAAAGAATGGACGGAGCTTAAAGTCAAAGCTGAAGCTGTCATCGGAGAAGCGGTACTTCTCGTGGGTGTAGGGACCGCAGGAGTTGGTACCGATTCCCTGCTGACGCAGGTCGATGTTGAGGCAGACCTCTTTCCTTGCAACAAGCTCGTGGTCATGCTTTGCATTCATGAAGTCCTCGGTGGTGTAGTGATGCGCCGAGAAGGAGAATTCGGGAGCGCCTACGACCGCAAGACCGAGTCCACGTCTGTCGCAGAGGGTGGCCCAACGGGTATTTGCATGGCTTCCGTTTTCCTGCGGCTTTATGTAGTGCTCGGTAAGATCGGTGACCGTAGAGGAATAGATACCGACACCTGCGGCATGGTACTTGTCAACATAGCTTTCAAGCGGGCCGCGGCCGTACCAGGTGACCTTCTCAAGACCCGAGCGAAGCATGACCTCAAATCCGAATCTCGGCCAGCAGAGCTCCTTTTCAGCATCCAGACGGGTAACCTTCTGCTCGCAGGACAGCGCTCCGTCGGCAGTTACGGTCCATACAGCATCTACCTTCATAAACGGACGCATTACGAACGGGCCTATCACGTAGGAAGCAACGAAGGAAACAGCGTCGGGCTTTGCCTCAAACAGAGCAAAGCGTGCCAGTCTGGAGTTAGTGTAGCGGACATAGTTACGTTCCCAGACAAAGCGGTCGTGATTGTCGTTATCGGTATACGCTCTGGTGATGTTAAAGCGGAAGGGGCTGTCAAGCAGCTCATCGCCGTTAAAGCAGATACCGGAGGGAAGTCCGTTATCAAGCGAGAATGTATAGCTGAAGTCTCCTCCCGATACCTTGACGGATCTGTCGGCCTCGGAAACGCTCAACGGAGCGTACTTACGTACAGGCTTTGCAGCTTCCACACGTTCTACGGGCAGTTCAAGCTGGGTAAAGGATATCAAATGTCCCTTCTTTGCATACCAGGTATCACGGTTGAGCACGAAGTTGACGGTCAGATGATATTCGGTATTGCCCGTGACCTTCTTGGTGGTATAGGGAATATCGAAATAACGGGCCTTCCAGGGCTCTATTCCGGCAAGGCTTCCAAGCTCTCCGCAGTATACGGGGCGGCCGTTTTCACTGATGACGTAGCTGGCAGTAACGTCGTCGAGATTTGCAAAGAAGCGAAGGTTCTTGACGGCTATACGGCCTTTTTCAAGCTTGATGCCTACTGCCTTTACAGGCTCGTAAGCCTTCTTGACCTCCATAACGCCCGAACGTGACTTGCGGTCGGGGTTTACAAGGCCGTCAACACAGAAGTTATTGTCGTTGGGCTTGTCGCCGAAGTCTCCGCCGTATTTGAAGTACTGCCTGCCGTTCTCATCAAACTGACGGATACCGTGATCCTTCCACTCCCATACGCATCCGCCCATCATGCCGCGAAGAGAATAGAACTTCTCAACGTAGTCGGCTACGTCGCCGTTGGAGTTACCCATGGCATGGGTGAATTCGCAAAGGAAGAAGGGACGCTTGGGAACGTCGGGATCGGGCTTTTCGGCATGCTTCTCACAGAGGGACTCAAGTTCCCAGAAGGGGGAGTACATGCGGCTCACGACGTCAAGGCAGAGCGCATCGTAACCGCCCTCGTAGTGCACAAGGCGGGTGCTGTCGTTAGCATGGAGGTAGTCGGCCATCGCCACGTGGTTAGGTCCGAACATCGACTCGTTGCCAAGCGACCACATGATAACGCTTGCGTGGTTTTTGTCTCTGGAGTACATCCTTGCGGCACGGTCGAGAAAGGAGGTACGGTAATCGGGACGTCCGGCCGTTCTCTTTTCTTCCTCGGCATTCGAATACCTATGGCAGCCGTGGCTTTCTATGTCGCACTCGTCGATAACGAAAAATCCAAGCTCGTCGGTAAGATCGAGGAATCTCGGATCGTTTATATAGTGAGAGGTACGGATAGAGGTTATGTTGTGGCGGCGCATCTCTATAAGGTCCTTGCGCATATCCTCAAGCGAGCAGGTATGTCCGCCGTCGGGATCGGTATCGTGACGGTTTACGCCGAGGATCTTAACGGCAACGCCGTTTACCATGAATACACCGTCACGGTTTTCGACCTTACGGAAGCCGGGACGGAAGGCAAGCGCCTCTACCACGGTATCGCCCCACATAAGCTCACAGGTAAGCTTGTAGAGCCTTGGCTGCTCGTTGTTCCAAAGCACGGGCGAATCGATGTCAAACTCGGCCTCGTCGGTTGCCTTGACCGTCTTGACGGCGACAAGCTCTCCTGCCGGATCGTAGAGGCTCAGTCTGAGGTTGCGTCCGGTAAGATTGTCGCTTCTGAGGAAGCTCGCCTTTACGGTAAGTATACCCTGGGAGAGGTCATCGTTGAGCATCGGCAGAACCTTGACGTCCCAAAGGCAGGGGGTCGAGCGTGCCAGCAGATAGCAGTCTCTCCAAAGACCCGAAAGTCTCCACATATCCTGGTCCTCAAGATATGTACCGTCGGAGTGCTTGATAACTACGAGCGATATCTCGTTTTCTCCGTCATGGAGATAGGGCGTAACGTTAAACTCGCTGGGAAGATGGGCGCCCTTGGAGTATCCGACAAAATTGCCGTTTATGTAGACGTAGAATGCCGAGTCGACACCTTCAAACCTCAGATGTGCGGACTTTCCGACAAATTCGGGAGAAATGGTGAATTTACGGCGATAAAGACCCGTGGGGTTTTCGTCCGGTACGAAGGGAGGATCGAGGGGTATGGGATAGTTTACGTTAGTGTAAACGGGAACGTCGTACTTCCCCGTCATCTGCCAGTTGGAGGGAACGTCGATAGTATCCCAACCGTCTGCATCGGCAAAGCCTGCTTCGGCATATTCGGGACGGGATATCCACTTGAAGTCCCAAAGGCCGTTGAGGTTCTTGTAAAACGGAGAATTGCCGCGGAGGTTTGCCATGGCGTTCTCGGCGGTATCGTAGGGAATATAATATGCTCTGTTAGGCAGGCGGTTTATGGCTAAAAGTTCAGGATCCTGCCAATCCTTTTTCACAACGTATTCTTTCACTGTTACTTTACCTTCTTATTCGATCTCGGCATCTACCTTGCGCAAAAATGCCATGGCGTTCTTGCAATCTGCCGCAGGGTCATCACCGCACTCACGCTCAATGGTCAAAAATCCCTTATAGCCGTTGCGCTTAAGCTCGGTAAGCCAGGCATGGAAATCGACTCCGCCCTCTCCGAGCGGCGTTTCATGCTCTGCGGGTGTGCCGTCCTTGGCGTGAGTATGTACGATGTAGGGTGCTACGACCGCAACGCTGTCGGCTCCGTTTTTGGAGTAACCGGCCATAACGAGGTTTGCAGGGTCAAAGTTGACACCTACTCCCCCGTCAAGTCTGTCAAGGAATTCTCTGAGGACCGCAGTGGTCTCGGGTCCCGTCTCGATAGCGTAGGTAAGGCCACGCTCACGCGCAAGCCTGCCGACCTTTTCCATGATTCCAAGCAGATGCTGATACATAGGATCGTTGACATCCTCGGGGATGCGGCCTATATGGCTTGTTACGACCTTTGCTCCAAGGTCACGGGTGTAGTCCATTATTATACGGGTAAGCTCCAGACGCTCCTCAACCTTGGACTTATCGACCCATCCGCCGATATCGCCGCATATAGCGGCGGCGGTAAGCTTACATTTTTCAAGATGAGCCTGCTGAGCAGCTATCTGCTCAGCAGTTAAAACTTTTACTCCGTTGTAGTACATCTGAAAGCCGTCTGCGCCGATCTCGGCTGCAAAGCTTGCATTCTCTTCAAAGGTGGGCTTGCGAAGTGAATCAAGCATTACGCCTACTTTGAAGTAGCTCATTTTGCTCTCCTTTAGAAGCCTATGCTCTTGAGATAGGCACGGCTTGCCTCGGCAGCGCCGAAGGAGTCGCCGTAGCAGTCGTCCTGCTCAACTATAATGGCCTCTGCGCCGCTTGCAATACCGGCACGGATGATGGCGGGGAAGTTCTGGATGCCGCTGCCGACGGAGCGGAAGGCAAAGGCAGAAACGTCGGAATTGTCGCCGCCGACGGGGTTGCCGTCCTTATCGACAAGGGCGTATACCTGGGTAGCAGCCTTCTTACCTACGAAATCCTTGAGGTGGATAACGGGGGTACGGCCGGAGTACTTGTTTATGTATTCGACGGGATCATAGCCTGCATACTTGACCCAGCAGGTATCAAACTCGGGCATGAGCTCGGGAACGGCTTCATAGAGGGCGTCGATGGGAAGCTTATCCCCGACCGGCTCAAACTCGAAGTCGTGGTTGTGGTAAAGAAGCTGCATACCGTTTTTCTTAAGGGCAATGGCGGTCTTGGTCATAAGCTCGGCAGTCATTGCAAGGGCCTCTTCGCCGCCGGCGAGACCTTCCATCTTGTCCATCCAGGGAATGGCAACGTACTTTACGCCCAGTTCCTTCTGATAAGCAACGTTTGCATCAAAGGTATCGGGGTTCTTGAAGTTATCAAGTCCGTAGTGGGTGGAGATACCGATAAGGTCGCAATCCTCGGTAAGCTTCTTGAGGTCTGCAGCAGAATAACCGAAATAACCAGCGTACTCTACGTAGTCGTAGCCGATCTTCTTTACGGTCTGAAGGGTACCGACAAGGTCCTTCTCGGTCTGATCACGAAGAGTATAGAGCTGAATACCTACCTTTAACTTTTCCATTTTTATCCTCCTGATATCTTATCCTCCGACAGTTCATCGGAAAATTTTTCTCTTCGGTACAGCTTCATTTACACTGCCGAAGTGTCCTATATAATTATACCTATTCGGCTGTCATTTTGCAATAACGAAATAGGAAAATATTTAAATGATTATGCAAAATTCTTTAGGTCACGACTGGAATATTACGATGCGGTATGATATAATATAGGTTGAAAATTCATGCAGTGAGGTCGATACAAAATGAAGCTTCTCGCTATCGACATCGGCGGCTCAAAGCTTATGGCCGGAATCGTTGCGGAAAACGGTGAGGTCATGGACTCTGTCCGCACCGAATTAGCTCCGGGATACGATGCCGACTTCCTTCGGGACACCATAAAAACCGCCGTTACCTCCCTTCCCTACGCCCAATGCTCCGCCGTCGGAGTTACCGTTCCGGGTCTTGCCGATCCCGACAGCGGAATGTGGGTATACGCCCCCTTTTCGGGCATTGAAAATCTTGATATCTCCTCATTCCTTTCCTCGCTCACCGGACTTCCCGTCGGCATAGAGAACGACGTCAACGCCTGTGCGCTTGCCGAGAGGCAGTTTGGGGTCTGCAAGGACGTTGACGATTACGTATGGATCACCCTTTCCAACGGCATCGGCGGTGCGGTCTTTATAAACGGAGCGCTCTACCGAGGAGCCTCGGGCAACGCAGGAGAGATAGGACACGTAAACGTCTGCGACGAGGACGGCAGAAGGTGCGGCTGCGGAATGCACGGCTGTCTTGAGGCAGAGGCCGCAGGTCCGGCAATAAGCGAGGAATACGAGCTTCGCACCGGAAGGCGTCTTACCGCAAAGGCAATAGCCGAACTTGCAAACGACGGTGACACCACCGCAGTTGAGGTCTACAAGCGTGCCGGCTTCCTCATAGGAAAGGCGTTAGCCTCGGCGGTCAACGTCTTAAACCCCGGGCTTGCCGTTTTCGGCGGCGGACTTTCCAACGACTTTGAGCTTCTTCAGCCGTCGATAGAGGGCGCTCTGGAGCTCTATATGTTTAAAAACGCAAACAAGGAATTAAGGGTCGTAAAGACCGGACTCGGCTACAACGCCGCACTGCTCGGAGCTGCTACCCTTGCAATAAAAAAAGCAAACGATTCAAACAACAAATAAAAGGAGCGACTGCAAAATGGATCTTACCAAGGACATCAGAAACTACTTTAACACCGTCTCGGACATACTCTCCCGTACCGACGAACAGGCTCTTTCGGACATAGCAAGCATACTTATCGACGCCAAGACCCGCGGTGCTACCGTTTTTACCGCAGGTAACGGCGGCAGCTCGGCGACCGCCTCTCACATGGTCAACGACCTTATGAAGGGCTGCCGTGCACACAACCGCACCGGCTTCAAGGCTATCTGCCTTTCCGACTCCTCTGCAGTCGTGACCTGCCTTGCAAACGATTTCTGCTATGAGGATATCTACAAGATCGAGCTTCAGACCCTTGCAAAGAAGGGCGACGTCCTTTGCGTCTACACCGGAAGCGGTAACTCCGCCAACATCGTCGCCGCCGCCGAGTACGCCCGTTCCATCGGCATGACCGTCATCGGCTTCCTTGGCCGTGACGGCGGTAAGACCCTCCCCCTGTGCGACAAGTACCTCCTTGCTCCTACTGATTGCATGGAGCAGATCGAGGATATCCATATGATCGCCGAGCACACCCTCGCAACCGTTATACACAAGACCCTGGAGGATATGTGGGGTCTTGAGGTGGTCTTCCCGCCCGTTCCCGGCAGAAAGTTCAAGTTTGCTCTGTTTGATTTTGACGGCACCATGAGCCTTATCCGTGAGGGCTGGCAGCAGATAATGATCCCCTACTTCTGCGAAGAGGTCGCCGCTACTCCTATCGGCAAGACCGAGTCCCCCGAGGACATCAAGGCCTGCGTTACCGATTTTGTCGACCTTCTGACCGGTAAGCAGACCATCTATCAGTGCATCCGCCTTGCCGAGGAGATCGAAAAGCGCGGCGGCAAGCCCGAGGATCCCATGGTCTACAAGAACGAATACCTCCGCCGTCTCATGGAGAAGATCGACTACCGCCGCAAGGGTCTCGTAGAGGGCAGCATAAAGCCCGAAGAGCTGCTCGTCCGCGGCACCGTCGAGCTTATCAAGGCTCTCAAGCGCGAGGGCATTGAGGTCTACTGCGCCAGCGGTACCGACCAGCCCGCAGTCCGTGAAGAGGCCGAAATGCTTGGACTTACCGAGCTCTTCGGCGGTAACATCTACGGCGCTCTTGACGAGCACGCCACCTCCTGCACCAAGGAGCTGGTAATCAAGAGACTTCTCGCCGAAAACAATCTCGACGGTACAGAGCTTCTCTCCTTCGGCGACGGTTACGTTGAGATAGAGCTGGTCTCCAAGCTCGGCGGCTACCCCATCGCCGTTGCTACCGACGAAAAGCGCAAGATGGGTATCGACGAGTGGAAGCGTGGCAGACTCATCGGCGCAGGCGCAGGTGCAGTCATCCCCGACTTTGAAAACGCAGAAGCCATAATCGACTTCATTCTCGGAAAATAAATCTCGGAGGTATAGATATGCCTTTTGAAAAATTTGACCGTTCCAAGCTGGACATACTCCCCCTTGACCAGCGCATAAGCGACATAGACATCAGCGTCGTAATGGACCCCGAACTTCCCCCTCCCCCCTTTGAAAATCCCAAGCTCGACGAGATAGCAGACGCCGTTATCCGTGCCAGAAAGCTCGGTGCAGAGGTCATAATGATGTACGGCGCCCACGTAATACGCACCGGCAACGCACGCTTTATGATAAAGCTGATGGAGCAGGGACTCGTTACCCATTTTGCCACCAACGGCGCAGGCAGTATCCACGACTTTGAGTTTGCTCTCAAGGGCTACACCTGCGAATCGGTCGCAAAGTACATAAGCGAGGGACAGTTCGGACTTTGGACCGAATCGGGTCTTATCAATGACATTATCAATGAGGGTGTCAAGGACGGTCTGGGTGCCGGAGAGGCCATCGGCCGCTACATCTGGGAGAACGATCTTCCCTACCGTGACAGCAGTCTTCTTGCAAACGCCTATAAAAACCACGTCCCCGCCACCGTACACATCGGTATCGGCAACGACATAATCCATGAGCATCCCAACGCCGACGGACGTGCTCTCGGCGAGGCAAGCTATACCGACTTTTTGATCTACGCAAACACCATTTCCAAGCTCAATCACGGTGTCTTCCTCAACTTCGGTTCGGCAGTTGCAGGCCCTGAGGTATACCTCAAGTGTCTTGCCATGGCCAGAAACGTGGCCAAGCAAGAGGGCAAGGAGATATTTGATATCACCACCGCCGTGTTTGATCTTTTGGACATTCCCGACGAGGGATACGACGTCACACCGCCCAAGAGCGACCCCCGTTACTACTTCCGTCCCTGGAAGACCATCCTTTCCCGCACCGTCGCCGACGGCGGAAAGAGCTTCTACGTACGCGGCTCCCACAATCAGACGCTTCCAAACCTTGCCAATAAAATATTCGAAAGGAACGCAAAGATATGAATATCCACTCCCTCAAAGAGCTGATGCTCCACGCTCCCGATTCGGCTATCACCGTCCTTGGCGACTTCTGCCTGGACAAGTATCTTTACATCGATCCCGACCTTGACGAGGATTCCCTCGAAACAGGTCTTACCGCCTATCAGGTCGTCGGCAAGGGAATCTATCCCGGCGGCGCAGGCACCGTTACAAACAACCTCCGCGGTCTGACCGCCAAGGTATACTGCGTAGGTATCGTCGGTGATGACGGCGAGGGCTACGAGCTTATGAGCGCCCTTAAAAAGATTGGCGCAAACACCGAATATATGGTCACCGATACCGAGCGCTGCACCTCTACCTACACTAAGCCCATGCGCGGCAAGCCCGGCAGCTACAGTGAGCTGAACCGTCTTGACTTCAAGAACTTCAAGCCCATGAGCAAGGAAGCAGAGGCAAAGATAATCGAGAATATGCGCATCTGCGTCGCAAAGTCCAAGGCTCTGCTGGTTCTTGACCAGTTTATCGAGGCCGACTGCGGTGTCGTAAACACCAACGTCCGCAACGCCATATACGAGCTGTCCAAGGAAAACCCCGAGCTTATCATCTACGCCGACTCCCGTGCCTTTATACACCTCTTCTCCGGCGTCGTGGTCAAGTGCAACAACTTTGAGGTCGTTAAGTCGGTCATGCCCGACTTTGAGGGTACTCCCGACCAAAAGACCGTTATGGAGTGCGGACACAAGCTCTACGAAAAGAACGGCAGACCTGTTTACGTAACCATGGGTAAGCACGGTATAATGGTCTTTGACAGCACCGGTGCACATCACGCCGACGCAGTCGACGTCCCTGGACCCTTCGACATCTGCGGCGCAGGCGACTCCGCTTCGTCGGGTATAGTTCTTGCCCTTTCGCTCGGCGCATCCCCCGAGGATGCCGCCATTATGGGCAACATCGTTGCTTCCATTACTATCCAGCAGATCGGCGTGACCGGCTTTGCAACCCCCGCACAGGTCATTAAGCGCTACGAAGATTATTTGATGTAAGGAGAAAAAACATGTCTCTTTCTGTTTCTGTTAAGAACGCACTTCCCTTTGCTGACGGCTCGGAAATAATGTCCGAGATCGCAGCCGCACACGACACCCTTCTTTCGGGCAGCGGTCGTGGCAACGATTTTCTCGGTTGGGTAAGACTCCCCTTTGACTACGACAAGGAAGAATTCAAGCGTGTCAAGGCGGCCGCCAAGAAGATCCGTGAGCAGAGCGACCTTCTCATCGTTATCGGCATCGGCGGCTCCTATCTGGGCGCCCGTGCCGCTATCGAGTACATCTCCTCCCCCAACTACAATATGTTCCGCAAAGACGGCACTCCCATGATCGTTTTTGCAGGCAACTCCATCTCTTCCGACCAGGCTCAGGAGATAATCGACCTTACGTCCGGCATGGATTTCTCGGTCAATGTCATCTCCAAGTCGGGAACTACCACCGAGCCCGCCATCTCCTTCCGAATCTTCAAGGCTCTTTGCGAACAGCGCTACGGTGCCGCCGCAAAGGACAGGATCTTTGCCACTACCGACGCCGCCAGAGGCGCACTCAAGACCCTTGCAGACGCCGCAGGATATGAGTGCTTCGTTATCCCCGACAACGTCGGCGGACGCTTCTCGGTACTCACCCCCGTCGGTCTCCTTCCCATCGCCGTTGCAGGTATCGACATCGACAGCATCATGCAGGGTGCAGCCGATATGGCAAGCAAGCTCCACGTCCCCGGTGAGGACAACCCCGCATGGCAGTATGCCGCAGCGAGGAACGCCCTTTATCGCAAGGGCTACACCACCGAGATCATAGCCGCCTACGAGCCCAGATTCCGCTACATGGGCGAATGGTGGAAGCAGCTCTACGGCGAGAGCGAAGGCAAGGAGCTCAAGGGTATCTTCCCCGCAAGCGTTGACCTCACCGCCGACCTTCACTCCATGGGTCAGTATATCCAGCAGGGTCTTCGCAACATCTTTGAGACCGTCGTAGGCTTTGAGTCCTTCCGCACCAACGTCACCGTCCCCGACGGCGACAAGCTTGACGGACTTGACTTCCTTGTCGGCAGACCTCTCAGCGAGATAAACGATATGGCCGCCAAGGGCACCGCCCTTGCCCACGTCGACGGCGGAGTGCCCAACCTCTCCGTTACCGTTGAAAAGGCAGATGCATACAGCTTTGGTGAGCTTGTATACTTCTTTGAGTTTGCCTGCGGCCTTTCCGGCTACACCCTCGGCGTCAATCCCTTCGACCAGCCCGGTGTTGAGGCTTACAAGAAGAATATGTTTGCCCTCATCGGCAAGCCCGGCTACGAGGATATGCGCAAGGCGCTTCTCGAAAGACTGTAATCCGTCCTATAAAACAAAGACACGGGATCCGTTCTGTTAGTGTTCATAGGGACATTTTCTGACAGTATGTAGGTGTAGTAACGGCGAATGGCGGTTAGTCATCCGCCGTTACTGCGTTTATCTCGCATTGTTTTGTCAATGGTTTTATACCGTTTTGCTTTCCCAATGAAAGCGTCTACGTTGGCAGACGACGATTTCATTTTTTCCAAGCGTTCCTCTTTCAGCGGGAGAGCCTCGTCTATTTCTCGTTGCTCGTCGTTGTAATCGGCAGAGAGGATACGGAATTGCTCGTTGGTGACACGGCCGAG
>JAFXIT010000054.1 GCA_017532825.1 Clostridia bacterium | reverse complement strand
GACATAATAATCGAAGACTCATATTTAGAGCGATACTGTGATATCGTTTCCGAAACATCGAGCGCATCAATATTCTTCAGCGGCAAAAGTACGGCAAGTACTACAAGCAGACCTCCCGCAAATTTGACGACGGTCTTTCCCGTTTCCGGGACGCATACAGGTGCAAACGTTGATAACAGCCCTGCAGCGGCGATGGATACAAAATATTTACCAAGCCATTCAAGCATTACGTCAATACCCCGCAGATCTCATAAATACGACCGCAGTTATCATAACGAGCGATACGGCGGCTGCACAAAGTGCAAAAACCAACGACAAACAATCTGCAAGAGCGTCCATCGCTTGAGAGGCTCCTCCCCCGTCGACGCTGAAAGAAAGTGCCGCAGAAAGCCTCAATATCAGATAGTTCACGCCCATCCAGGCAAGAGGAAAGGCCGCCATTGCTACTATCGCTATAACTCCGAAGACACCTATTGTGTTTTTCAGTACTGCGGCGGCCGCAAAAACGGCTTCTGTTCCGTCAGACACGACACCGCCGACAACGGGTATCAACGTGGATACCGCAGTTTTCGTTGCTTTCTTTGCCAAGGTGTCTGCGGCGTGACTGACAATACCGTTTATGCTTATATATCCGAAATATATTATCAGTAGGTATTTCAACACATTGGTTACCGAAACCTTTATAAACGCAGAAAGTCTTGCAAACATCTGATTTTCAGTAATGATCTGCAGGACTCGTATCCCCAGGTAAATATATATGCAAGGAAGCAATGTCTTTGAAAAAAAGGTAATAAGTATATCCGCACCAAGTAAAGCCGCAGTCTGCTTGGATAAGGCAGCGATCGGAGAACCGGATGCTGCAGTGGCGGCGCTCATAGAAACAATAAACGCTTTCGAAAAGACGTTTAATTGATTTATTAGCTCAGAGCACCTCGAAAATATTCCGCCTACCTGCGATATACCCACCGCAACAACACAACCTGCACCCGAGATATTCAACACCGTCGCTCCGGGTGTTCCGGGATGAACAAGAGCAGAACCTATAAGCCCGCATACAGTCGATACTGCCAAAAGCTTTACAGCACACTCGACTCCAAAAAGTAAAATCTCACCGAGTCTGCTCTTTAGCCCTCGGAGAACATTCTTAAGACCGCTGTCAAGCTCGTATCCGTCTTTTGTTTTTGCTGCCTTTACCTCGTTTGCGACATCCGAAGGCAATGCGGACATAAGCTCATCGGTCTCCTTTGTTCCATCGGATGATGCGGCAAAGACGGCAGTCGGCATGACAAGGACAAACATTATAATCAGAAGTATCTTTTTCATGTTTTCAAAAGTCCGGTTATAAGTAAAAAGACCGTTTCTATCAACGGCAGTGATAAAACGACCGCAAGCAAATTCCCAAGCAGTTCCAGCTTCATACCCAACCCGCCTTCACCACAGTCTCGGCAGGTCTGGGCGCAGATACGTGTCACGAACGTAATACCGCAAACCTTAAAAACGACCTCAATGCCCTGACTCAGTTCAGGAAGATCACTTGATATTCTGTCCGCAAAACCCATTACCGCGGGCAATACATTTAAGCATGCAATTATTATTCCTATCCCCGCAACCAAAACTACGTATGTGGAAAACGGACTTTTTATGTCCTTTAGCATACTTCCGCACAGTATTGCAACGATTGCGACTGCCGAATATTTTACTGCGATCTCCATCAAAACCCAAAAACAAGCTTAAGAGTTGAGAAGAGCTTGCCAAACTCATTTACAAGAACAAGAAGTACGATGACAAGCCCGGCAAGTCCAACCAGCATAGACTGTTCTTCCCTTCCCGCTTTATTCAGTACCTGTGTGAGTACCGCAACGATAAGGCCGACTGCGGCAATTTTAAATATAAGTGAAATGTCCATATAATACTCCCGTTAAAAAAGGACGAGTGCAACAGCCGCACCGACTGCAGAGCACACCGAAAGCCACACCTTACCGTCTTTATTTGCCGAGATCTCAAGTTCTTTTGCCTGCAACGACAACGAGTTTCCGACAGACGCTATTGCGCTGACAGCGTTTTCAAGATCATACCTGCTCAAAACCGTTCCTATATGATCTATTTCATCACGCTCGCCATCCGACAGACAGTACCGCTGTGAATATTCATCAAGTAACCCGCTCCATACGCTTTCAATAGCGACAACCGACGTCACCCTCATACTTATCTCCGAAAAGAACCGTCCGCACGGAGACGTTTCATTTGCCAGTCTGCGAAATATTTCGGACGGAGGCGTTCGTCTCAACGATATTTCGGCAGCTATTTTTTCACATGCCACTGACATTCCCGAGATGAATGTCGCATGCTCAAAAATATTCTTTCGCTTTGAAAGCCCCACGGCAATACCGCAACACGCCGTCAATACGGCTCCGATAAGTTTCAAGAAGCTCATATCAGCCGAAATATCCTGGCATACCGTTCCGAGCCGTGTCGTTCAAGAACTACAAACCGTTCAAAGACTCCCTCACGAAGCAGGCGTGAATATATCGGTCTTTGTTCGAGGTCGGACAGACTGTCTCCGTGTGCCGTTGCAATGACCGAAACACCGCAATTTCGGCTTTTAATTACCGCCATTGCATCTTTTTCAACGGTTATTTCGTCAATTGCGATCACCTTGGGCGTCATTGTGCGCAACAGCATATAAACTGCCACAGACTTTTCAGCACCTTCAAGAACATCGGTTGACGGACCCAGATCAAATTGCGGTACACCTCCGCAGGAACCCGATACCTCACCCCTTTCGTCTGCAACCGAAACTCTGTTGCCGCGAACCGATAACTCCCGCACAAGATCACGCAGGAGGGTTGTTTTCCCAACAGACGGTGGAGAAATTACCAGTGTATTCAGAGGTCTGTTATCAATAAGCTCAGAGGCAATACGCTCCGTACAGCCCGTCACCGATTTGGCAATGCGTATGCAAAGGGATGAAAAATTCGTTATTGCCGTTATTCTGCCCTGCTCGGTTACAGTATGTCCGCACAGGCCGATCCTGTGGCCCCCAAATACGGTTATGTACCCTTCCCTTACACTTTCCTGAGCAGAATATACCGCTCCGTTTGACGCCTTTGCAACCGTATCAGCAAGGTCCTCGCCGCTGACCCGTATCCCAAGCACAGAGCTCTCCGATAAGCTTCCGTTTTGAGAAAGAACGTACTCCTTTCCGTCTATACCTACCGATATATATTTGCCTGCAGACAATCTGATCTCTTCAATGGATAATTTGTCTGTTTCATTTAGATTTGTTGCCGCGATCCTGGCTTCTGAAGGCAGGATCTCCAGCAGACGGTTTATGCTTCCCAGTTCACGAGGTCTATCCAGTCCCGACCGCCGTGCAGATATGATATACCTGCCTATTTCTTCTACTGCCACCGCAAACACTTCCTTTCGCTACTAATGGATATGCATCTGCATGTCCCGTTAAGAACTGCAATAGGACTCTAACAGCCCTCTTGAAAACACAAGGATTCTATGATAAAATTGCTAAAAGGACTTGATCGGAGGACAGTAAAATGACAGGCTCGGAATATCAAAAGCTTGCAATGACCACCCTTAATAATGATCTCGATGAAAGAGACGTCTTGATAAACGGAGTTATGGGCTTGTGCGGAGAAGCCGGCGAGGTTATTGACCATGTAAAAAAGCATCTTTCCCAAGGTCACGAGCTTGATAAAGCGCACCTTGCAATGGAGCTTGGTGATATTGCGTGGTACCTTGCCGAGACCGCGACAGCCATCGGTTACGACCTTGACGATATTTTTAAAATGAACATCGAAAAGCTGAAAAGGCGTTATCCCGACGGATTTAGCTACGATGATTCGATAAACAGAGCTTCTGACGATAAATAGACGTAAAAAGCCGCAGAAATTACCTCTGCGGCTTTTTATTTATATTAAGTTATCTGCAGGGTCGTCTTTTTACTTTTTTGAACGATCCTGTACTTTTTTCCCGATCTTTCAAATTCGCATTCGAAATCATCATCTATTGCAGGTGTTACCTTGATTTCTCCGTTTTCAAAGGATATTCCAAGCATATCCTCAAGAACGGTTCTGCGGTACCAGCCTGCTGCACCGGTGTACCAACTCCATCCGCATCGCCCCGTGATCATTCCCTCTCCGTATACGTCCGCCGCAATGACAAACGGCTCTCCCCGATATACGTCAGGATCATGATTTGACGGAAGCAGCATCCGCATTATTTCGAGTGCTTCATCACAAAGTCCGCACTTAAACCCTGCCGATGCAAGCCATACGGCAGCATGGGTATACTGTCCTCCGTTTTCTCTGACTCCCGGCGGATATGCCGATATATATCCGACACGGCTGCCCGAACTCGGCAAAAACGGTGGTGTAAACAGCTTTACGACCTTGTTTTCACGGTCCACCAAAAGCCGCATCGCCTTTTCTACCGCAGCAATATTGTCTTGTGTCGCACCGTTATCGAACACAGCAAAGCTTTGAGATATCGAATCTATCGAACATTCGGCATCTCCCTCCTGCCCGACCGCATTACCCATATCGTCATAGCCTCTGATATACTGTCCGTTTGAATATGCAGACAGGGCGCCCTTTCGCAAAAGGTCAGCGTAGGAGATATATTCTTCGTTTCCGATCAATGCTCCGAAAGACCTGAATATTCGCCCTGCAAAATGAGCAAGCCAGACGCTTTCACCCATACCCTTTTCGCCCAGACGGTTCATACCGTCATTCCAGTCTCCGCCAAGGATCAGCGGCAATCCGTGTGAGCCAAGACCTCTCTGCATAAACAGTTCAAGAGCTTTTTTACAATGAACCTCTATCGAGGCCGTTTCCCTTGTGACCATCGCCTCTTCGTAGCGTTCCTTGCCAAGCTTCTGCAGCGGTTCAGAGTCTAAAAACGGAGCGGTTTGACTGAGTATCGATCTATCACCCGTAGCCCGAATATACTCACACACCCCCCACACAAGCCACAGCAGATCGTCAGAACACCGTGTCCGCACACCAAGCGAGCGCTCGTCCGACGTTTTCAGTTCGGGATGCCACCAATGCTGGACGTCTCCCTGAAGATACTGATGGCTCGCTGCCTTAATTATCTGCCTTCTGAGCAGCTCCGGCTCGGTTAGAAGCAGAGAGGCTGTATCCTGAAGCTGGTCTCTAAACCCATAAGCTCCACCGTTTTGGTATACCGATGTCCTTGCGTACAAACGAGACACCTTTATCTGCCGTGCGGAGAACTCATTTATATACGAGTCAAGCTCGGGCCAGGGAGTCTTTATCTTAAGTGAATCAAATTCCGTACACGGTACTGCCCGTTCATCTGTCGGCAGGTCATCCCCTTTTCCTGCTCGAACACAAATCAACACCCCCTCTTTAGTCATAGGCACAGCGGCGGCAAGGCAGGGTTCGGGACTTGGCTTCACAGATGAATCAAACCTTCCTTCATAATACGCCTTTGTACTTCCGGTGTATTTTGAAATACCGGGCCGTGCGGACAATGCAAGTGTGTTTGTGCTAAAGGCGGTATTTGAAGGATTTGTAGCATACAAAGTTCCGTTTTCAATGCGTATTGTCACGTTTTTGTTTTCTCTTTGATATTCACCGATAATCGGCTTAATAAAAATTCGCACCTCTCCGTCGGATACCTCTGATGCGTTTATCTCAACGTTCAATATTGCTTTTTGACTGTCTACATACGCCTTAGTAATAAAAAGACGGTCGTTTATCTTCTTTTTCCAAACAGTTACACCCGGATCAAAGCAGACCTCCGTTTTATACCCGTCATCCGCCGCAAAAAGTGACACGTTCCTCTCACCGTTGCTGTATACGACATTGATACCCTTGGTATATCCTGCAAGAGGATCGTTTTCCCAAGGTGTAAACCTGTTAAGACGGGAATTTTCGCTCCAAAGATGCATCAACCCGCAGTCTGCAGACATCACCCCAAAGCGTTCGTTTGCCAGTGGCTGGGAATGCATAAGCTTCGGCAGACAGGATGGCCGGCCGCCGTACCTGTCCGTACGCTTCTGCGGGGCATATACATCCGTATCCTTAAACGGAATTACGAACGCCGCTGCAGAATAAATTGCATCCAGTACATTTTGACCTATTTCAGAACAATCAGCCAGTACGATTTCAGATAAAAAATGCTTGCCTGCAAAGTGCAATGCGGCTTGACATTCGGCATACTGTCTGCGTTCATATCTGCCGCCGTCGTTTGTAAGGATGATCATTTCTATCTTTCTGCCGCAGCTTCGAAGCATACGGAATATAGCGACCGCTTTGAATACGTTTTCTATTCCTTTATCGGCACGGGCTACGATCAACGGATGGTCTCCCGATATCCTTACACTCCAGAGCAACTCCTTGGACGGGGCAAACCGCTCCGATCTGACTGCTGATGGGTAGATAACGTACGGAAGTACCGCTAATACCGCCCTAACCGCAGTCACGTCAAGACCCATCTGTCCGGCAGTATCGGTAAGCAGTCTTCCTGTTTTTCCGGAATTTATTAGCAGTGTTCTTTCTGCCGCAAGGGATGCCTGCTCTTTGTTTTGTCCCGCAGCGATAGAAAAACGTACACGTTTTTTCGACCCTGCTTCAATCGTGATATCGAAAATACACCTTACACAGCTGTCACGCACTTCGCCAAACGATTCGCTGTCCTCAGACAAAAACATCTTTTCCGGCAGGTCGTAGTTTATTCTGCCCAAGACGTCTCTGGACGTTGTTATACGCGGCTTGTCAGCATCGGTCACAAAACAAAGAACGTTTTTGCTTTCCCCGTCTTTGCTTCGTCTTAATACACAAGCACCGTTTTCAATACGTTCCGTATATATAAGCATACGGTTGTAATCGGGATGGCTTTCAAATGTCCGTTTCTCGGTCAGCATCGGCTCAAAGTATATACATACCGTAAATTTTTCATCGGTCTTGCCGTTATTTAAAACGACCAATTCTCTCAGCTCTGCGCTATCGGTCTGGGCGGCGGCAATAAAATACTGTAATACGCAATTTCGTCTGCGAGCAGTATATTTGGTATACCTCTCGGTAAATTCAGTCTCAGGCATTTCAGCATACGCCATGGACGAGCAGGTGGAAAACACACCCTCTTCGTCTTTTAAAAGCAGAAGAACGCCGGGCAGATTTTCAAAACAGTCGGTTTCTGCTCGGTATAACGAGATATTTCCGTACAAAGACTCGTTATATCCGTTTTTGCCGGACGTAAGCGAGTACATTTTATTTGCCGAAAGATTTGCGAAGTGTACTTCACGAGATTCATCCAAGGAGATACTGTATCGGATATGACTGCGTTCATGCGTCTTGATCTTCTTTTCGTTTTTTACTATCCTCTGTTGCAAAGGAATTCGCTCGGTCAGCAGACTTTTATATGCCGCCATTTCCGTTTTAGAATAAAACAACCTTTGAAGAATACCTAAACCACTCCCGTCCGCGGTAAGTCGGTTTGCCACCGAGCACAGGCTCATTCCCAAATGATGTGCCATAAAGCTCCTAACCGGCATATAGGCTTCTCCCTCAGGAAGTCTAACAGCTGTAAGGTCATATGCCTCATACAGTCCGTATCTGCCCTTTGGAAAACATTTGTCAAGCATATACAGATTGGCCATTGCCTTCCTCGGTTCTGAAGATAATGCCAAAAAGGTCGAATACGGCGATATTACAAGCTCTTTTTCAAGCCCATTCTTAACCCCCGCAGCCGCAACTCCATGTCCCTTATACTGATATTTCAGCTCACGGTCGAATGAATAGTATCCGCTCTCCGATATCCCCCACGGTAACGAGCGCAGGCGTTGGCAATGGACGGCAAATTTTCCCGATTCGCAAAGCAGTGAATTTCTGTAGCTTGGCATATAAATGTCGGGCATTAAAAACTCAAACAGACTTCCTCCCCACGATACAAGACCGGAGTAACCGTTCTTTTTAGACATTCTGCGTGATAAAACACTCCAGTGTTTTACCGGAACATCACGCTTTGCAATCGCAATATAGCTAAGAAGTCTTGCTTCGCTTGCAAGCATATCATAGTGTCCCGAGTCCTCCGCATCGGTAATAAAAAACAGCTTGCGCTTTTTATCGTAAAGCATTCCGAAATCCATTTCGGAATAAAGCTTTTGTATTTCCTCTATCGTCTCTTTGCACTCACGAGGGTAGCTCTTTGAAAGGTACTCCGAGGTAATTATCAAAGCCCCTGCGAGATTTCCGCAATCAACGCTGGACACGTAATAGGGGTATAGCGGCTCAAGGTTCTTAATATTATACCAGTTGTAAAGCATTCCGTCCTTTTTTTCAATGACAGAGAGATTTTTAATTATATTCCGTATAATATTTATACCGTTTGCAAGCTTCAGCAGGTCAACTGCTACTGCAGAAAGCAGTGCAAAACCTATATTTGTCGGAGATGTCAGCTCGGCGCATACCTTTAACGGGTGCTCCTGATAATTGTCGGGCGGCAAAAAGTTATTATCCTCGGTGCAGTTGTCTTCAAAATAGCGCCACATATTTTGGGCGCATTTGCGCAGGTGTTTTCTATCCTTATCCGTTAAAGTCTCTGCGTAATCCGTTTTTACGGATATTCCTGCGGCAAACAGCGGTGAAAACAGCCAAAATGCAGCAACAATAAACGCAAGGGGATTCATTCCTGCCAGCAGCATTGCAGCTCCGTGTATCGGACATACCATCATCTTGCTATAATATGCCCCTACTCCGTTAACCGACGTCTTTTCAGACTCGGCGGCAGTTACCCATTCAAGGAGCTTTTTCTTTGAAAAATACATTCTGTATAGTGATGTGACTAAGGACCTCGCCGAAACATAGGCTTCGTATGGCAGAAAAAGAATTTTTGATACTGTCAGTATTAATCCTCCGCCGATCCCCGAATATACGGTAGCGTGTCCCTTTGTTGACAAGCTTTGACCGATACTCTTTATCCTTACCGCACAGTTTATAAACAGCGGCACTGCAAGAGATAAAAATGCCGATATAGCTACGGCGGCGGTCATCGGGTTTTGTCTGACAAAGAAAAGCGACAACGCTATAAGCTGAACAACGGGAGTAAGAATACGTCTGATATTATCAAAAATCTTATACCTCGACAGACCGTTTATAGGATTTTCAACAGTGTTGCCCTTCTTGTTTTTTACCTTCTTGCACAGCCAAGGAATAAGCTGGACGTCACCTCTGACCCATCTTGAATACCGTTTAAAAAACGACAGCACCTTCGCCGGAAAGCCGTCGGTCATTTCAGCCCTGCTTACAAAGGCAGTACGAAGATAAGAGCCCTCCAGCAGGTCATGTGACAGTATCCGCTCATCAGGTATTGCATCCTTCAGACAACTATGCATTGCCCGGACGTCTATAAGTCCCTTTCCGTTAAATATAGCCTCTCCGAACACGTCCTGGTACATATCCGCACAATGCCCCGAGTAGGAATCGGTACCGCCCTGCCCCGCATATATCCGTGCAAACTCGCTTGCACAGGCCGCCTCCAGATCTGTGGATATTCGCATTTGAAATATACCGTACCCCGATACTACACAGCCCTTATCCTCGTCCACAACGGCTTTATTGACCGGATGAAGGGCGCACCCTATCATATAGCGTATACTGTCGGGAGTCGGCACGGTATCGGCATCCAGCGCAAGTATATACTTAACGTTTTGCAGTCTCTCACGGCTCGTTCCGTAAATGCAAAGCTCACTTTCCTCGTTACAAATCAATGCCGCAAGCGCTGCCAATGCGCCACGCTTGCGTTCCTTTCCAAAATATATGTTTTCACGTTTATAATAGGTCCTCTCTCTGATAAAGAAACAAAAGCGACTGCCGTATTTATCGTTTAGGCGGTTACAAGACTGTTTTAACGTTGAAACGATATCCTCATCATCGGCATTCCTTTGCGAACGACTATCCTTAAAATCAGCCAGTATTCCGTATAAAACGCTGTCACCGCATTCACGGTTTGAAAGATAGTGCCTCTCCAATGCAGCTACTGCTTCGTCTGCCTGCTCTTTAGAGCAGATAAGCTCCGACACTGCAACGATAGTATTCCCCTCGCAGGGTATTCCTGCCGACAGGTCGAGTCTTGGAACCGGATATCCGCTAATATGAGAAAGTATAACGTGATGCAATATGCTCTTTGTAAATTCCCACAAGGGTAATAATGCAACAAAGAACACCATAATGCTCTTTACCGCTATACTAAAAGTAGCGCTAATTATTACAGGAAGTATCATATCAGCAGCAAGGACCAGCACAGCACGTCTCTTTTGCGGTCCTATAATATACGGATCATTATCAATTTGCCAGCAAACGCTTTGTTTTATAGGGTCGCTTTCGATCCTGGAGCTATATATCAGAGCCTTTGCCGTCTCGGTCTCCGACCGACCGCTTCGCTTTGCAATGCGTTCGGTCTTTGTACGGTATGCAGCCCTCGTGCTCTTGTCAGAAGCCGCATAGCTTGCCGCAGGGTCGGTGCGAAGTATTCGGTCAAGCTCACTCATGTCCGAAAGCACCTTGCTGTAATCGGTCCTGCGAAGGGTCCTTAGCGCCCCGAATACATTCTTTATACTTTTGGAAAGCTTTGCATGCGCCTCCATTGCCTTACCTGCTCTGTGTTTTAGCTCATAAGGCAATTCCTTTTGGGCGCAAAGAATGTCGTACGCTTTACGTTCTGCGTAAAATACGCTGTTTTTATCGCCATACTCCCTTACTTCTCTTACCGCATCTTCCGCAAGCTCACTCAGCCTATTGATAACAGCGCAACGGAGCATCCCGCAAAAGATCCACAGTTCGTTTTCATTAAGAACACGTTCCTGTTGAACGCCGGAAAGATATGTTCTGAGCCTATCCTCGGAAATATCGGCTGCTCCCGCTCTTAAGAACCCATCCGCAAGCATATAAATACAAGGAATGCGCCCGGACACCGCCGAAATCGGTAACCCCTTACGGCCCTGCACCTCACCGCGTATAATGTCTTTTTCTTCACCTACCAAGTATGCATTATCGGTTATCCAGCCAAACTCCTCGGGTAATATCTCTTTATCATACATCCCCGAAGACTCGGCGAACCTTTCAATGACCTTTACCGCATTGAGATACCGTCTTACGTCCTTCATAGCTCTTTTATAAATATATCCTGCGGTCGTATATCTACCGCGATCCCCGGAATACTCCTTACAGCAATTCTCTCCGTATTTCGCCAGGTGATCCCCCGAAACAAATATCTCGGTATTATACGCCTCAGGGGCAAACCCGATTTTTTTACTACCATTAATCATAATAGCCTCCGGTCCAGAGATTGATAAGAATTATTTTACGAAAAATTTCATTTTATATACATTTACGCTTGACAAACAAAGGCAAATGTGATATCATTACGTTCTGTAAAGCACGGTGCTTTACATTTATCGACTTTTAGGAGGGGACAGTATGAAAAACGATTCATTTGAGATGTGCATGCTCTTTGATTTTTACGGTGCTGTACTCACCGAACGTCAGCAAGAGGTATTTGACCTTTACTATAATGATGATCTTTCCCTGGCAGAGATATCCGAGCATACCGATATCACCCGTCAGGGCGTAAGAGATGCGATCTTGAGGTCAAAAAACATTCTTTCCGAAATGGAAGACAAGCTCGGACTTGTCCGCAGATTTAAGGAGAGCACCCAGGCTATGAGCGTAATACACACCATGGCCCAAGAACTCGATAATATAAACTGCACCAGGTTCCACTCCCCCGATCTTGATCGGAGAATAGTTGAAATTCTTAAGCTGTCCGAAGAGCCGCAGTAAGGAGAAGCCATGGCATTTGAAGGATTACAGGAAAAGATCTCTGCGGTATTTAAAAAGCTCCGCGGTCGCGGCAAGCTTACCGAAGGAGATATTAAGATAGCAATGCGCGAGATAAGGCTGGCGCTTCTCGAAGCCGACGTCAGCATATCCGTCGTACGTGACTTTATATCCACGGTCTCCGAACGTGCCGTAGGAAGCGAAGTTCTTGAAAGCCTCACCCCTGCACAGCAGGTCATTAAGATAGTTAACGAGGAGCTTACCGCTCTTATGGGCGGCACGGGCTCCAAGATAAACATGGCCTCCAAGCCGCCAACGGTCGTTATGATGGTCGGTCTTCAGGGTGCCGGTAAGACCACAAACGTTGCAAAGCTTGCAGGTTATTTTAAAAATGAGCTTCACAGACGTCCCCTTCTGGTCGCTTGTGACGTTTATCGTCCTGCTGCCATCCAGCAGCTCTGCATCGTGGGCGAAAAGGTCGGCGTCCCCGTTTTTGAAATGGGACAGGGCGATCCCATAGAGATCGCAAAAAAGTCACTCATTCATGCATCCGAGCACGGTAACGACATCGTATTCATAGACACAGCAGGCCGACTTCACGTTGACGATGAAATGATGGCCGAACTTCTTGCGATAAAGGCCGCTGTTGAACCCGACGAGATAATGCTCGTTGTCGATGCAATGACCGGTCAGGATGCCGTAAACGCTGCTAAAGCATTCGATGACGCCATAAGCATTGACGGCGTACTAATGTCGAAGCTCGACTCCGACGCAAGAGGCGGTGCGGCGCTCTCTGTTAAGGCGGCAACCGGCAAGCCCATAAAGTTTGTTGGTATCGGCGAAAAGCTTGATTCCTCCAATATTGAGCCGTTCTACCCCGACCGTATGGCTTCCAGGATACTCGGTATGGGCGATATTCTGACCATCATCGAAAAGGCTCAAAATACGATAGACGAGAAAAAAGCTGCCGAGCTTGAGAAAAAAATGCGTACCAACCGCATGTCTCTTGACGACTTTCTCGACCAGATGCGCCAGATCAAGAAGATGGGCTCCATTCAGTCGTTGCTCGGAATGATCCCCGGTGTAAATCCAAAACAGCTTGAAAACGCCCAGATAGATGAAAAGGCGTTATCGAGAACCGAAGCGATCATACTTTCAATGACCAAGGCAGAGAGAGACGATCCCAAGATCCTCAACTTCAGCCGCAAAAAGAGAATTGCTGCAGGAAGCGGAACACGGGTCGAGGATATAAACAAGCTTCTAAAGCAGTTCGAAGCAACAACGCAGATGGCAAAGCAGATGACGTCAGGCAGAATGCCAAGACACATCGGCAAGCCCCCCAGAAACGGCGGAAAGGGTTTCCGCTATCCGTTTTGATATGTAGCCTACCCCATCGGGTATGCAATCATATATTAAAAGCCAAGGAGGTGTAACGCAATGGTAAAGATCAGACTCCGCAGAATGGGTGCAAAGAAGGCTCCTTTCTACAGAATAGTCGTCGCTGACTCCCGTTTCCCCAGAGACGGCCGTTTTATCGAGGAACTCGGCACTTACAATCCCCTCACCGATCCTTCTGAGGTCAAGGTCGACGCAGACAAGGTCAAGGAGTGGATTAAGAACGGTGCCCAGCCCACTGATACGGTTAAGGCGCTTCTGAAGAAGGAAGGCATTCTGTGATCGCAGAAATCCGCCCGAAAGGATGGTTTATTTCATGAAAGAGCTTCTTGAGTACATTGTGAAGGCACTTGTTGATAAACCTGAGGCTGTATCAGTCAACGAAGCTGAAAAGGACGGCGGTCTTGTCCTTGAACTTAGGGTCGATCCCGACGACATGGGCAAGGTCATCGGCAAGCAGGGTCGTATAGCAAAGGCTATGCGTACCATCATAAAAACAGCAGCTATACGTGATAATATCCGTGTTACTGTCGATATAATCGACTGAACAGCGTATTGCCGCGGCTGCCCCGCAATCAATACGGGGCAGCCTGATTTTTTTACAGGAGAATAATCTTACGGAAAACTATCTGATAGAAGGCGGAAAGATCGTAACAACCCACGGTGTCCGCGGTGAATTAAAGGTCAATCCCACCTGCGACAGCGCAGAATTTCTTAAATCCGTAGGAAAATACTACGTAGGCGGCAAACTCTGCGAATGCACCGAGACACGTGTTCACAAAAATATGTTGCTTATAAAAATAAAGGGCGTTGATACGGTAAATGCCGCAATCCCCTACATCGGAAAATCATTTTGCTTTGACAAGCGAGATGCAAAGCTTCCCGAACACACCTACTTCCATTGCGACCTTATCGGTATGGAGGTTTATGACACCCGTCTTGCAAGGGTCATCGGGCACATTACTTCGGTCATGACCCTCCCTGCCAACGACGTTTACGTTGTAACCGAAGGAGAAAACGAATATCTTATCCCTGCAGCGCCCGTATTTATAGAAAGCGTTGACGTTGAGAACAAGGCCATGACAGTCACAACGATAGAAGGAATGGTATAATGCTTCACATAGATATAATCACACTTTTTCCCGACAGTTTAAAGAAGGTACTTACCGAGAGTATCGTTGGTAACGGGATCAAAAACGGATACCTCGAGATCGATTTTCATCAGATAAGAGACTATACGACAAGCAAGCAGGCCCGTGTAGACGATACACCCTACGGCGGCGGATACGGAATGCTTATGCAGGCAGATCCGCTCTATCGGTGCTGGAGGGACGTTTGCGACAAGCGCGGCAAGGACCACGTTCACACCATCTTTATGAGCGCACAGGGCAACGTATACAACCAGCACCACGCAAGGCGTCTTTCTCTGTACGATGAGTTTATTATCGTCTGCGGTCACTACGAGGGCATTGACTACCGTTTTATCGAGGAGTGCGTAGACGAGGAGCTTTCTATAGGCGACTTTGTTCTCACCGGCGGAGAGATACCGGCCCTTGCGGTAGTTGACTCGGTAGCAAGGCTTCTGCCGGGTGTACTTGCCGATGCAAGCTGCTACACAGACGAAAGCCACTGGTCGGGGCTTCTTGAGTATCCTCAGTATACCAAACCCGCCGTCTGGCACGACCGTGAGGTACCCGAGGTGCTTCTGTCGGGTAATCATTCCGAAATAAAAAAATGGCGCTATGAGCAATCCTTAAAGATGACCCAAGAGCGCCGTCCCGATATGATAGAAAAGCTTAAAAACCAAGGAAAGATTTAATTGATTTTAAAGGTAAGTCTCCCCTGCTTTATTCCGGTATACCGCAGGTAGAATCTGTCCGGCATCCCCACGCTATCCAAAAGGATAGTGTCGTTATCTACCCTGCACCATCTTTTTCTGCCAAGAGCTACCGATATTCCGTTTTTTCCGGATATGCCAAGCAGTGCGTTACCGATTCCGCCTCCCTGTCTTTTTTCTCGGTAGTATATCTCACCGTTGAGTCTTCCGCCGCTTATAGAGAGGTTCTTTACCTGCATATAATAATCAAGGGTCATTCGATCGTAGATAACAGACGCAGTTATTCCGTCTGCACCTATTTCTACGTCTGTGACCTTTATTTTTTCATCCTCAAGCAGTCCAAGAAGGGAAGCTACGAAGCTCTTCCCCACCGTCAGAACACCTCGTTCAAGCTCAAGCGGATCAATATCGCCCAAGGCAGACGAAAGGTTGTCGCCGTTTTTTACAAGCTTAAGAATCAAACTCTTCACAAAACTCACCTCTATAAAAAGTATGCCCTATGCCGAAAGAAAATTCCGGCATAGGGCATTTTGGTGAGCCAAAGAGTTATTAGTCGATGGTGTTGGAGGAGCCGAGAACGTTGCTGATCTTGTGCTTAACAAGGCCCTTAATGGCAGTACGGGCGGGAGAGAGGTACTGTCTGGGGTCGAAGTGATCGGGGTGCTCGTTGAAGTACTTGCGGACCGAAGCGGTCATGGCAAGACGGAGGTCGGAGTCGATATTGATCTTGCAGACTGCCATACGAGCGGCCTGTCTGAGCATATCCTCGGGGATGCCGATAGCGTCGGGCATCTGGCCGCCGTTGCTGTTGATCATCTCGACGAACTCGGGGATGACGGAGGAAGCGCCGTGGAGTACGATCGGGAAGCCGGGAAGTCTGTTCTGAATTTCTTCGAGAATATCGAAGCGGAGGCGGGGCTTCTGGCCGGGCTTGAACTTGTAGGCGCCGTGGCTGGTGCCGATGGCGATGGCAAGGGAGTCAACACCGGTTCTCTCGACGAACTCCTGAACCTCGTCGGGGTTGGTAAACTGGGCGTCTTCAGCGGAAACGTTGACAGCATCTTCGATGCCGGCCAGCTTGCCCAGCTCGCCTTCTACGACGACGCCGCGCTCATGAGCGTACTCAACGACTCTGCGGGTAACTTCGATATTTTCCTCAAAGGAGTGCTTGGAGCCGTCGATCATAACGGAGGTAAAGCCGCCGTCGATGCAGGACTTACAGATATCAAAGCCGTCGCCGTGGTCAAGGTGCACGCAGATGGGAAGATCGGTGTCGGCAATGGCTGCCTCGATGAGCTTCATCAGATAAACGTGCTTAGCATACTTTCTGGCACCGGCAGAGACCTGAAGGATTATGGGGGACTTCTCCTCCATTGCAGCCTCGGTTATACCCTGAACGATCTCCATGTTGTTGACGTTGAAAGCACCGATGGCGTAGCCGCCTTCATAAGCCTTCTTGAACATTTCTTTCGAGGTAACGAGTGGCATTTAAATACATCTCCTATTAATTATTTGCTTTTTATATTTTATCAACTCTCGCTGATAATTTCAACTATGTTTTTTTACAAACTTTCGGCTTCGTAGAAGGCTTTCATTGCCTTATACATCATAAATACGTCCAGCTTGGAGGTGATCTCAAAGGGAGCGTGCATGGAAAGAACCGGAACGCCGACGTCAACAGTGAGTATGTTGCGCTTTGCCATAAACTTTGCAACAGTACCGCCGCCGCCCTGGTCGACCTTTCCAAGCTCACCCATCTGCCAAAGAGCACCCGCATCGTCAAACACCTTGCGAAGTGCGGCTATAAGCTCTGCAGAAGCATCGTTTGCACCGCCCTTGCCGCCCGAGCCGGTGTACTTAACAACGACAGCACCCTGGTTTATCTGGGAGTTGTTGCGCTTATCGGACACCTCGGGGAAGTTGGGGTCATATGCGTTGGAGACATCTGCGGAAAGGCATACGGAATTTTCGTAGCAGGCACGAAGCTTTACACTCTGGGCCTGGCAGAGATCGTCCATAAAGGTATCGAACCATTCGCTCTGCATACCGCTGATGCCTTCGGAGCCGATCTCTTCCTTGTCAACGAGGATACACACGGAGGTGTGCTCGGGGATCTCGGTCTGGTCAAGCATCGCAACGAGTGCCGAATATGCACAGACTCTGTCGTCCTGGCCGTATGCGCCGATGAGGCTGCGGTCGAGACCCACGTCTCTGGCCTCTCCTGCAGGTACGAAGGAAAGCTCGGAGGAAAGGAAATCAGCCTCGGTCATAGCGTATCTTTCGTTAAGAATGCTCATAGCGGTGAGCTTATACTTATCGCCCTCTTCGTCTGCATAGGGTGTGCTTCCGACAAGAACGTTGAGGCTTTCACCGGTAAAGGCAGTGCCGAGGGGTTTGGTGTTCTGATCCTTTGCAAGATGCGGCAGAAGGTCGGTCACGGCAAACACGGGATCCTCGGGCTCGGAGCCTATGGAAACGTTTTCGACCGTGCCGTCAGCCTTGGCGATCACACCGTGAAGCTCCAGAGGCAGAGCGACCCACTGATACTTTCTGATGCCGCCATAGTAATGGGTCTTCATCAGCGCCATATCTCCGTCTTCATACAGAGGATAGGGCTTGAGGTCTATACGGGGCGCATCAACGTGAGCGGCAGTAATGTAGGCACCGCTGTCAAGGGTATTTTTACCAATTCTTGCTACGGCAATGGCCTTTCCGTGATTGATAAGATATACGCCGTCGCCGGGCTTGACGCTGTCCCCTCTTTTAAAGGGCTTATACCCTGCCGCTTTCGCCATAAGCTCTGCGGCGGAAACAGCCTCTCTCTCGGTCTTACCGACGTTGAGGAACTTCTTGTAGCCCTCGCAAAAATCGTCTACCTTGACAAGGTCGGCAGCGGCAAGTGTTTCATAGCCGTTCTTGCGCTTGTAGAGCAGCTTATCGGAAAGCTTTTCGGTTTTCTCCTTGGACATAAAACTTCATCCTCTCATTATAATCGCACGGTATACCTCGTCAACAGAGCTTTCCAGTTGCTCGAGTGTACCGTCGTTTTGAATTACATAGTTACATCTTTGAAGATAAAAGGCATCGTCCTTTTGTGCCTTTATCCGTTCGGATGCGGCATCAGCCGTGATCTTATCTCTGGCTGTTATCCGCTCTATCCGCTTTTTATACGGAGCTAAAACTCCTATCACGGCATTGCACCGTTCAGAGATCCCGCACTCTATGAGGGCTATTGCCTCAACTGCGGCAACCTCGGGCTTTTTTTCAAAAATTATTCGATCGATCTCTGCAACGACCGCAGGATGGGTAATGGATTCGAGAAGCGCAAGCTTGTCTTTATCGCTAAAGACTATACTCGCAAGAGCTCTGCGGTCAAGCGCTCCGTTGACGATAATACCACTGCCAAAGGCATCCGAAAGCTTTTTTAACAGGACGGCATCCTCTGCAAGGAGTCTGTGATATACCTCGTCGGCGTTAATAAACAAAACGCCGTACTTTTCAGCCAGTATATTTCCGACCGAGGTCGTGCCGCATCCGCTTCCGCCGGTAATCCCTATCAGAAGGCTCACGCCCTTCCCTCCCCAAGCTTAAAGCTCCGTAATATCAAATCCTGCCGCTTTTTTTATTCTGTTTGCAACAGCAAGGCCGATACCCGAATCGTCCGGACACTGGATATATATAATATCCGGGCATGCCGCATCGGTCTCTCTCAAGACCGAAAACAGGTTTCTTGCCAGCTCGTCCTTTGCAGTCTCGTCACCGTAGACGTAAACATAGCAGTTACTAAACTCGTCAGCATACTCTCTGTAACAGATAACAGCCGTTTTTTCGGTAATTCTCGAACGGATATACTCCGCCGTATCCCTGCCGCTCCCCTTCACGGCCCGTACCGGAGCTTTGGGGGCATAGTGACGGTATTTCATCCCCGGAGCACGTACCTTTTCGTTCTCGGAAAGCTTTGCGGTAACTGCACGGTCTACGACCACCTCTCCGAGCACGCTTTGTAGCTGTTCAAGGGTGATTCCACCCGGACGAAGCAGGCGGAAAGGTCTTTCAAAGAGGGAAACTATCGTAGACTCGACGCCCACACTGCAGCTTCCGCCGTCAACGATGGCATCGATCCTGCCGTTGAGATCGGCATAGACGTGTCCCGCCTCGGTGGGGCTCGGACTGCCCGAAAGGTTTGCCGAGGGTGCGGCAAGCGGCACATTGGCCGCAGATATTATCCTTAAGGCCGTTTCGTGCGAGGGAAATCTCACTGCAACGGTAGAAAATCCCGCAGTAACCGTATCAGATATACTGTCCTGCTTATCAAGGATCATCGTCAGCGGTCCCGGCCAAAACCGTTTAGCAAGCTCGTATGCTTCGGGCGGGATGTTTTTTGCGACTGAAGTAAGCTGTTCCAAAGAGGAGATATGGACGATCAGAGGATTATCCTGTGGTCTACCCTTTGCCTTGAATACGTTTTCAATAGCGTTGGTATCATAGACCGACGCTGCAAGGCCGTATACCGTCTCTGTCGGTATGGCAACTATGCCACCGTGAGCTAATATCTCCCCTGCCTTATCGGTCTGCTCTGCAGTTAACAAGAGGGTATCCATCTTTAGTCCTCGTTTGCACGCAGACGTTCTGCCTGGTCGGCAGTTATAAGCGCATTGACCATCTCGTCGATATTGCCGTTGAGAAAATCCTCAAGCTTATAAAGAGTCAGACCGATACGATGGTCGGTAACCCTTCCCTGGGGGAAGTTATAGGTACGGATACGCTCACTGCGATCTCCGGTACCGACCTGACTGCGCCTTTCGGAGGCGATCTGCTCGCTTTGCTCCGAACGGGCTGCGTCAAGAAGCTTAGTCTTAAGGATCTTCATAGCCTTATCACGGTTCTTATGCTGGCTTCTTTCGTCCTGACATTCGACCACAACACCCGTAGGAATGTGGGTTATGCGTATGGCGGACTCGGTCTTATTGACGTGCTGACCGCCTGCACCGCCCGAACGGTAGGTGTCTATCTTAAGATCTGCCGGATTTATATCGACGTCGACGTCCTCCGCTTCGGGAAGGACCGCTACGGTGACCGTAGAGGTGTGGATACGTCCCGATGCTTCGGTGTCGGGGACACGCTGGACACGGTGCACACCGCTTTCAAACTTCAGACGAGAATATGCGCCGAAGCCCTCTATCAGGAAGCTGACTTCCTTAAAGCCGCCAAGCTCGGTCTCGTTTGCATTTATAGCTTCAAACTTCCAGTTTCTTGCATCGGAATACATTCCGTACATTCTGTATAGAGTACCGGCAAAAAGTGCGGCTTCCTCACCGCCCGCACCGCCTCTGATCTCAACGACGACGTTCTTTTCATCGTTAGGATCCTTGGGCAGCAGGAGCAGCTTGAGCTTCTCGGTAAGCTCGGCCATCTTTTCCTTCGAAACGGCATACTCTTCTGCAGCAAGCTCCTTTAGCTCGGCGTCTCCGCCGTGCATAAGCTCCTGTGCCTCTTCGAGAGCAGTCTGAGCCGCCAGATACTCTCTGTAGGCTTCTACGACTTCGGCCGCATCCTTTTGTTCCTTGAGCAGTTTGGCAGACTCCTGAGGATCGTTAAAGATCTCGGGAGTAGCAAGAAGAGCTTCTATTTCCTTGTAACGTTCCTCAAGCAATGCCAATTTTTCAAACATATGGGTAGGTCTTTCCTTTCATTGATAGCATCAGCCGGTGATCTTTATATTAGACATACCGTTAACATAGCTGACAAATGTTTTTCCGGGGTTGAGTTCAAGAATACTGCCGTCGAGGTTCTTATAGACCATCGGAGAGGTCTCGCTTGCCTTGGACCAGTAGATCTGTACGGCAGTACCGTTGGAGATATAATATCCCGTGCCGGTGCCGACGTCCTCAAACTGACGTCTGCCCTCGGAGTCAACTACCTTTGAGGGAACCGAAAGAGCAAGAATGTTCTTAAAGGACAGCTGTTCTCCGGTGTTTTCATCGATGTGGTAGGTTCCGAACTCATATCTGTAGTAGGTGTCGGTCTCTTTGTTGAAATAGAAGAAGGGAGCATAGGGGTTTACAACGCCGTAGACCGTTTGTACCCTCTGGGCGCTTTGTCCGACGGGAATATACTCCTCTGCCGCAAAGGTAAAGGGACTGTCATAGCCCTGCTTGAGGGTCGTCCTTGTTCCGTTTGCACGAAGGGTATTCCAGCGGGTCATAAGCTTGGTACCTGTAGTATAAAGACTGTGCTCCATACCCTTCTGGTCCATTCTGTCCTCGTCGTAATAAAACGTAGTTCCGTATCTTTGGGCGTTTATTGCAGTACATCCGAGTCTTTCTATATCGGCAAGAGCCTGGGGCGAGCCGCCGGCATGTACCATGACTGCATCCAGTCCGAGGGTGATGTTGACTATCACCGAGCGTGTGGAACGGACCGTACCTATCCTCGAAACCTTTTCGGGGTTGTAATAGACTGCGAGGAGCCTTGTTATATTCGCCTCTGCCTCAACCTCGTATATAACGTCGGCGTCGACAAGACCCGACTGCGGAAGGGCGATACGGATGTTGTTTATAACTACAAGAGTAGGCCTGCGTGTGCCGTCCTCACCGTAATCAAGCGGAAGTCCGGTAAGATAGTTTATCCTGGAGGGGGTGACGGGCGTAGTATCCTCCGTAGTCACAGGAGGAGTGGACTCGGACGTAGTACCGGGCGCTGCGGTAGATCCCTGGGTCGTGTCAGGCGCAGTAGTGCCTGCTGTGGTATCATTGGTCGAAGACGGTCCTGCGGACGTATCGGCAGTTGTGCCTGCGGTCGTTACGGGAGGCTGTGCTGTCGTTTCGGCGGGTATGGGCCCGTTTCCTCCGCATGCGACAAGTCCCAAAAGCATAACGGCTGCCAAAGCGGCAGATAAAAGCTTTGTAATTTTCATAACCGTACTTACCTCTTAGTTTTTCTTGTAATCCTTTAAAAGGTCGTTTAGAACAGCGTTGTATATTTTGTCGGCGTTTGTCTTGAAATTGGTCTCAAGCACATGAGCCTGTTCACGGTTAACCACCAGCATCTCAAGGTTCATTAGCTCGTTTTTGCCGTCACTGATGCTCATTTTAACGACTATATTTCGTTCGCCCTTTTCCTCGACGGTGCAGGACGGGCTGTTTTCCCGCTTTATACGGACGGTCGTCTGCAAAGCGGCCTGCTGTGCCTTACGCTTAACGCTTGGCGGCAATCTGTCGCTGTAGGTCTCCACGGCATCACGCCCCTTCAGGGAGATCAGATACCCTTCGGGGGTGTCGTTTATATGTCCACTGTTTATAAGGTCATAAAAAGCCGACGAGGTGCTGAAATAGTCCATTGCGTCATCGACAAATACCGTGCCGAAAACATCATCCAGCGACACCGGCATATTTATCTCGGCCATGACAAACAAGATTAAAAATTTAATATCCAGCTCGTCACGTATGTATCCGTTACCAGACATCCTTTATCCTCCGATCAGTTGATCTCGTGCGGCCCCTTCCCTGCGGTGGAAACGTAGATCTCACCGGGGAGACCGGTAACCTCACGGTACTCTTTTCTAACGTTTTCAATAAACTCTTCTACAAATTCGCTCTTTACTATGCTTATAGTGCAACCGCCGAAGCCTGCGCCCGTCATTCTGCTTCCCATACATCCGGGGTGCTTCCTTGATATATCGGTCATTGCATCAAGCTCTTTGCCGGTGACCTCGTAAAGATCGCGCAGAGAATAGTGGGAGCTGTTAAGCAGCTTTCCGAACTCTTCGATATTCTTGTCTGCAAGCGCCCTTGCGGCAGATTTTACACGGTCGTTTTCGCATACGACGTGCTCGGCACGGCGGCGGACGGTCTCGTCGGTTATGGTGTCGGCAATCGCATAAAACCGTTCGGCGGAAAGCTCGCAAAGGTTATTAAGCTTGGGCTCCGACTTTTTAAGTATCTCCAGAGCCGTCTCACACTCGGCACGGCGTTCATTGTACTTGGAGTCTGCAAGGCCGCGCTTTTTCTTGGTATCGCCGATGACTATGGAATAGCCCTCGAGATTAAGCGGCACGCTCTCGGACTTTACGCTTGCGCAGTCGAGCAGCATTCCGCAGTCGACCTCACCGTTTGCGCAGGCAAACTGGTCCATAATGCCGCAGTTAACGCCGACGAACTTGTTTTCGGCACGCTGGGTAAGAAGCGACAGCTCGGTCATATCCATGCTCTCACCGTTGAGCTCAAGCATAGCGTATCCGGTTACCACCTCGATGGATGCAGAGGACGAAAGGCCCGCTCCGAAGGGCAGTGTGCTGGAAAATAGCATATCCGCACCGCAGACCTTCTTGCCCGCCTTCATCAGCTCGTCCACTACGCCGAACTGATATGCACCCCAATCCTTGCCACGCTTGGAGTCAAGCTCGGAGAGCTTGGCATGTGCGGTGACACCGGGAAGGTCGTCTGCGGCAAGGTTGAGCATATCTGTTCCGTTTTTGCGTATCATAACGTAGTTGCCAAGCGTAAGGGCGGCCGGAAAGACAAGGCCACCGTTGTAGTCTATATGTTCACCTATAAGATTTACGCGACCGGGTGCAAAAAACAATCTGGGTTCTTCACCCTTTCCGTAAAGCTCTTCAAAAAGCTGCTTCATGTTTTCTCTATCCATTGGTTAAACCTCTTTTCGTGTATAAGCAGGCACAGACAAAAAAGGTACTGCTACCCCCGCTGAATATTATACCACAAAAACTTGTCCTTGTGAATAGGTACAGACCTTTTTCTTTATATCAATATCCTCTTTATTTTTTATTTAAGATATGGTAAAATAGTATGGAATACAAAAACACTGTCTACAACCATAAAGAAACGAGGTCATTTAAATGAATCTTTCCGACATCCTCTCAAAGTGCGATCACACCCTTCTTGCTCAGGGTGCAACCTGGGACGATATCAAGTCAATATGCGACGACGGCATCAGATTCTCCACAGCTTCCGTCTGCATCCCCGCTTCCCACGTCAAGCAGGCTAAGGAATACGTCGGAGACAGGCTCAAGATATGCACCGTCATCGGCTTCCCCAACGGATATTCCACTACCGCCACAAAGGTATTTGAGTGCAAGGATGCACTTGAAAACGGCGCCGACGAGATCGACACCGTCATAAACGTCGGAGACCTCAAGGCTAAAAAATACGATGCCATCCTTGCAGAGCTCAAGGCTCTCAAGGCTGCCTGCGGTGACAAGATCCTCAAGGTCATCATAGAGACCTGTCTTCTTACAGATGACGAAAAGATCAAGATGTGCGAGCTTGTGACCCTTTCCGGCGCCGACTACATCAAGACCTCCACCGGCTTTTCTACCGGCGGAGCGACCCGTGAGGACGTTGAACTCTTTGCAAAGCACGTCGGTAGCAACGTACTGATAAAGGCCGCAGGCGGTATCTCTTCACTTGAGGATGCCGAGGACTTTATCAAGCTCGGTGCATCCCGTCTGGGCACCAGCCGTATCGTTAAGATCGCCAAAAACGAGCAGAGTAAGGCAAGCTACTGAGTCTATCCGCACCTATTTTTGATCCGACGGGGAGGTTATCGAGTTGAAAAAAGAAACCGCTGAAATGCTGGTCAGCAAGGCAATAGAGGCCCGCAAGAAAAGCTACTGTCCCTATTCAAACTTTGCCGTTGGCGCCGCATTGCTTACCGCCGACGGCAGAGTATATACCGGCGCAAATATTGAATCGGTCTCCTTCTCCCCCACGGTATGCGCCGAGCGTGTTGCCTTTTTCACCGCCGTTCATGCAGGCGAGCGTGACTTCTCGGCAATAGCCGTTGTCGGCGGCAAGGCAGATCAGGATGTAAATGATTTCTGTCCGCCGTGCGGAGTGTGCCGACAGGTAATGACCGAGTTTTGCAAGCGTGACTTTACCGTCCTTCTTTCTGACGGAAAAAACATTAGGGAATTTACCCTTGAGGCAATTCTGCCCGAAAGCTTTTCATCCGTTGACTGAATTCGGAGGATCGAATAATGAGAATGTACGATATAATCGAAAAGAAAAAGCACGGCGAAGAGCTTTCCCGTGAGGAAATATTTACAATGATCGGTCAGTACGTCTCCGGTCAGATCCCCGATTACCAGATCTCAGCCTGGCTGATGGCGGTTTGGTTCAACGGAATGAGTGACAGAGAGACCTTTGAGCTTACCGAGGCGATGGCTCTCTCGGGAGACAGCGTTGATCTGAGTGAGTTTGGTTCCAAAAGCGTTGATAAACACTCTACCGGCGGTGTCGGCGACAAGACGACAATGATCGTCGCCCCCATCGTAGCAACCGCAGGCGGCACCGTTGCAAAGATGAGCGGACGAGGGCTCGGACACACGGGCGGAACTATCGACAAGCTTGAATCCTTCCCCGGCTTCCGCACCTCCCTCTCCCCCAAAGAATTTACCGACCAGGTCAGAAGATGTGGGCTTGCCGTTATCGGGCAGAGCGCAGACCTTGCTCCCGCCGATAAAAAGCTCTATGCCTTAAGAGACGTCACGGCGACCGTCGATTCAATACCGCTTATAGCCTCCTCGGTCATGAGCAAAAAGCTTGCCGCCGGCAGCCGTTCTATAGTCCTTGACGTCAAATGCGGCAGCGGCGCGTTTATGCGTACCCCCGAGCTTGCCTATGAGCTTGCCGACACCATGGTCAAGATCGGTACGGCCCACGGCAGACAGACTGCGGCGGTTATTACCAATATGGATATTCCCCTCGGACATGCTATAGGAAACGCTCTTGAGGTCTGTGAAGCGATCGAGGTCCTCAAGGGAGGCGGTCCGGACGATCTTAGGGAGGTCTGCCTCACCCTTTCCTCAACCATGATAGAGCTTTCCCTCAACGTCTCTTCCGCGGAAGCCGACGCTCTGGTAGGTGATGCGCTTCAAAGCGGCAGAGCCTTTGATAAGTTCTGTGAATGGATCCAAGCCCAAGGCGGCGACGTATCCTATGCAAAGGACACCTCCCGATTCGGCTCGGCCGCATATTCAACCGACATTATCGCAGATACCGACGGGTACATCTCCTCCTGCAATGCCGAAGCAATCGGCACTTCCGCAATGATGCTCGGTGCCGGACGTCAGACCGCCGACTCGGTCATCGACCCCAGGGCAGGTATCCTTCTGTTCAAAAAGCCCTCAGAGCGTATTTTATGCGGTGACGTAATTGCACGCTTATTCACCGAAAAGGAACAGACACTTGCATCGGCATCCGAGCATTTCCGCAACGCCCTTACCTTCACCGACACTCCTCCTGCCAAACAGCCGCTTATCTACCGTATAATAAGGAGCAGATAAAAGAGGTAAATATGCCAAAATTCGAAGTTTTATCAAATGAGCTCACCCTTCAGATAGAGCAGGACCGACTCGCAGGCAGAAATCTGTCTACGGGTTTTTCCGACCGTGACGTTATCAGGCGTCGCAATCTTTCCAAGGATCTTGCCACGGTTTGGCGTCCTACCTTTGTCCACGACATTGACAAGATACTCCACTGTCCATACTACAACCGATATACCGACAAAACGCAGGTCTTTTCACTTTATAAAAACGATGACCTGACACGCCGCAGTCTCCACGTCCAGCTCGTTTCTCGCATATCCAGGACTATCGGTAAAGCGCTTGATCTCAACCTTGACCTCATCGAGGCCATTGCTCTCGGACACGATATCGGTCACACCCCCTTTGCTCACACGGGCGAGACCTACCTTAACGAGCTGTCCTTGAGCTATACCGGCCGTTTTTTCCGTCATAACATCCATTCAGTACGTGTCCTCGACGGTATATTCCCCTACAACATAAGTCTTCAGGTCCTTAACGGCATTGCCGCACACAACGGTGAAATAGAGTGCGAGGAGTACTACCCCCGCCCTATCAACAGCTTTGAAGACTTTGACCGTATGATAGAAAGGTGCTATACCGACCCTGTCTACGCCTCGGAGATAATGCCCTGTACGCTTGAGGGAAGCGTTGTGCGCCTTTCCGACATCATAGCATACCTTGGAAAGGACCGTCAGGATGCGGCACGTGCGCACATCGCCGACGAGGGTGCCTTTGCAAATGAGGACATCGGGTCCATAAATGCCGAGATAATCAACAACCTCGTGGTAAACGTGATAGAAAACAGCTACGGAAAGCCCTATATAAAGCTTGATACTACCCACTTTCAGTCCTTGAGACGTGCCCGTCTTGACAACTACAAGAAAATATACAACAGCGCCGCCGCAGACGCAAAGCTTGATACTACGGTAAAACCCATGATGGCAGAAATGTACGGCCAGCTTCTCGATGACCTCAGAGCCGGCAACAGATCGTCGCCCGTTTTCACCCACCACATCGACTATATCAACTCTGCACATTATCACCGTGAACGTCCCTACGAGGCCGCCGATCCAAATCAGATAGTTATCGATTACATCGCAAGTATGACCGACGACTACTTTATCGAGCTTCACGGCCATCTTTTTCCGAACAGCAATTTGAAGGTCGAATATAAGGGATACTTTGACGATTGAATCGTGAAAGGACTGCAAAGGACAATGTTTGAACAGATCATTGAACAGATAAGGAAATATCCGAAAATAATCATCCACCGTCATAAGAACCCCGACGGTGATGCTTTGGGAAGCCAAATAGGGCTTAAAAACATTCTAAAAGACAGTTTCCCGGGCAAAGAGATATACGCTGTGGGAGATATGACTGCACGGTACGCCTTTATGGAGGACTCGGTGATGGATGACATTTCTGACGGCGTCTATTCCGATGCGCTTGCGGTTATACTCGACACCTCCGCAAAGGCTCTTATAAGCGATGAGCGCTATACCTCTGCCGCCGCAACGGTGCGTATAGACCACCACATCTTCTGCGAGACCATTGCAGATGTTGAGGTTACCGACACCACATATGAAAGCTGTTGCGGACTTATTACCGAAATGGCGATGGAATGCGGTCTTACGGTGTCAGCTCTTGCCGCAAAGTCGCTTTATACCGGAATGGTGACCGACTCGGGAAGATTCCGCTATGATTCTACCTGTTCAAACACCTTCCGTCTGGCATCCTTCCTTATGGAACGAAGCTTCAGCACCTCCGAAATCTACAAGAGTCTGTACTCCGATGAGTTGGATATGCTCAAGCTTCGTGCAAAATATACTCTGCGTATTCAAACGACCAAAAACAACACCGCCTACATATACACCGATCTTGAGACCGCAAAAAGCTACAACGCCGATGCCTTTACCCTGTCGAGGGGCATGGTAAACGTCATGTCGGACATACGAGGGATAGACCGTTGGGTCAATTTTACCGAGACCGATAACGGTGTGCTCTGCGAAATACGCTCAAGTCTGTATAACATCAACCCAATCGCCGTAAAGTACGGCGGCGGCGGTCACCAAAAGGCAAGCGGTGCGACCCTAAAGGACAGAGACGAGGCAATGCGCCTGCTTGACGATCTTAACAATCTCACGGAGGAAAGTATATGAACACGGAAATTATGAGAGAAATACTCGAAACTATAAAGGATTACGACCGTATTATTCTTTTCAGGCACTTCCGTCCCGACGGCGACTCGGTAGGCTCAACACTTGGATTGCGTGATATTCTCCGAGAGACCTTTCCTCAAAAGGAGGTCTACGTTATAAACAACGATTATTCCGACTATTTGAGCTTCCTTGGTCCCGAGGATCCCGATATTGCCGACGAGCTTTATGCAGATGCGCTCGGTATCATTATCGACACTGCAACCATCGACCGTATTTCCAACCCCAAATACTCCCTTTGCAGGGAGCTTATAAAGATAGACCACCACATTCCCGTTGATTCCTATGCCGAGCTTGAGTGGGTCGAGGAGGAACGCTCATCCTCCTGCGAAATGATCGCTCATTTCTACAATACCTTCCGCAACGAGCTTAAGATCACCTCGGCCGCAGCAACCTACATATATACCGGAATGGTGACAGATTCGGGAAGATTCCGCTTCAGATCCGTTTCGGGTGAGACAATGCGTAATGCAGGTACCCTGCTGGACGTAGGGGTTGACCTTGACAGCCTTTATTCAAACCTCTATATGAAGGAGTTTGATTCCCTTAAGTTCCAGTCATACGTTTACGGACAGATGCGCATGACACCAAACGGCGTTATCTATCTGCACATCACCAAGGCGATCAGAGAGCGATTCGGGCTTTCCCACGAGGACGCCTCAGCATCGGTCTCCTATATGGATTCGGTCAAGAACAGCCTTATATGGATCGCATTTATCGATTCCGACGACGGTACGACAAGGGTCCGTCTGCGCTCCCGCTTCGTTACCATCAACGAGCTCGCACAGAAGTACAACGGCGGCGGCCATGCCTGCGCAAGCGGTGCTACCGTTTCAAATGCAAAGGAAATGCGTTCACTCATAGCCGAGGCCGACGAGCTTCTTGGCGAATATAAGCGAACTCACGAGGGCTGGCTATGAACATCCTTATTACCAATGACGACGGAATGGACTCCCCGATCCTTCCGGGACTTATCCGTTGGGCAAGAAAGCTTGGAAATGTAACGGCAGTCGTTCCTCGCACCGAGCAAAGCGGAATGAGCCAGGCCGTCAACTTTACCCAAGAGGTTGAGGTAAAAAAGGAGACCGTTGCTCCCGACGTTACTGTGTATGCAGTCGACTCCACCCCTGCCGACTGTGTCCGCTTTGGTATTACCGCACTCAACGAGGACTACCGGCTGATAATTTCGGGAATAAACAAGGGCTACAACCTCGGCGACGATATAGTATATTCAGGCACGGTCGGAGCGATATTCGAAGGCTCTCGGCTTGGCATACGCGGGCTTGCTCTGTCATCCGGCAGAGAAGCAGGTCTTGCTCCGCTTGAACACCTTGACAAGGTTTGGGGCTTTATCTGCGAAAACCGTCTTTTCGAGCATTGCAGTCTATATAACGTCAATATTCCCTCGAATGCCAAGGGCTTTCGCATTACCGCCCAGGGAGGGATGTTCTTTTCGGACGTATTCAAGCCTTGCGGTGAAAACAAATATATCCAGGTCGGTGAGCCTCTGCCGCGTGAAAGGAACGACCTTTCATTTGATATAGACGCCATCCGAAACGGTTATATATCGGTCACGCCGCTCATTGCCACACGTACAGACCTCTCGGTCTTTGAAAGGCTTAAGACCGCCGTTAACGATTAAAAATAAACTTCTTCCGACGGAGTGTATTTATGGATTACAGACTTGAGGCGCCGGACGTTATCCGCCGTTTTCTGACCTATACCGAAACCATACGCGGAAAGTCACGAAAGACCGTAGAGGAATACTACCTTGACCTGCGACTGTTTTTCAGGTATATCAAGCGCCTTCGCGGACTTGTCCCGCCGCAGACCGACCTTGACGAGATCCCCGTCTCCGACGTCGACATTTCTCTTGTAAGGGGCATAACGTTAAGTGACATATACGATTTTATGAGTTTTTTGGCCAGAGAGCGTGCGGTACACCAAAACAGCACCCTCACAGGCTACGGGCTCGGTGCGGCTGCCAGAGCAAGAAAGGTCGCATCCCTGCGCTCCTATTTCAAATATATTCACTCAAAGGAGCATCTTATTGACGAAAATCCCGCCGCAGAGCTTGAGTCATCCAAGCTTAAAAAGTCACTCCCAAGGCACCTTACTCTCGAAGAGAGCAAGAATTTGCTAAACAGTGTCGACGGCGACAATGCCGAACGTGATTTCTGCATTTTGACCTTGTTTTTAAACTGCGGACTGCGTGTTTCCGAGCTTGTCGGAATAAATCTTTCCGATATAAAGGAAGATACCCTCAGGATCACGGGTAAGGGTGGAAAGGAACGTATCGTATATCTCAATGATGCCTGCATCTCTGCCCTTTTGTCCTGGGTCACCGCAAGAAAAGAGCTTGCCCCCTCCCATGAGCAGGCACTCTTTATCTCCAGACTTCGCACAAGGATATCTCCCAGCACCGTCAAGTGGCTTGTAAAAAAACATCTTGGTGCGGCAGGACTTTCGGGAGAAAACTATTCTGCTCACAAGTTGCGCCACACGGCAGCGACCCTTATGTATCAAAACGGAGTCGACGTGCTTGTTCTGCAACAGCTGCTCGGTCACGAGCAGCTCAACACCACCAAGATCTATACCCACGTGGACAACAGCGATCTCCGTATAGCGGCAAAGGCAAATCCTCTCTCGGGAGAGGTAAAGCAAGTACACGATCAAGAAGAGGACGAATTATGAGAAGAAAAAAAATCAGCCCTGTACTCCTTATTTCATGGATGATACTTTTGATGCTCGGTACCTTTTTGGCTGTATCCCACATCAGCACTCTCTCTGCACAACGGCTTCACGGCAGGGCAATAAGGCAGACGGTCTTTGAGGTAAACGATCTTACAGACGAGCTTGAAGTGCTTTTTAATGCAGACAAAGCAGACTCTGCCGCACTTGCAAACCTCTCGGGGCGGCTGTTGGCCTGTATTACCGGAACAGAGATCAACGACGATTATACTGCATTGGTAAAAAACACGGCAAATACCGTATATCAATACGCCTGCGGCCTCAGCGGAAGCTCCGAGCTGTCCCCCACCGCCCTTGATATTCTCAAGTCGGATGCTGTAAAATACAACGGAATGCTTCACGATGCCACGCAATACGTTATGTCCCTTCTTCAATCAAACAGCGAAAAGAAGATGGACAAGGCATACTTTGAAGCCTCTCTTCCCGGGAAGTATAACAACGAGCTTATCACATCCTACGTAAAATCCCTTCAGAAATAGTCAAAAAGCGTCGGGAATCATCCCGACGCTTTTTCTTATGTACGCTTCATTCCGAAAATCAGCCTAAGAACTCCCCGAAGGTATTTCGGAGCTTTAACAACAACGATCTGCATATGTTTCACCTTTCATTTATTGTGTGAGCACATCAGCATACCCGTTCCGATGAGTATGCCCGAAGCTATCATCAGTACGCATTTTATCGGAACTATCGCAAGAACGGCACATCCGATACCTGCAGCTACGATAAGACGGCCGGTTTTTGCATCCGATCTGATTCGATATTTCACTCATATCACCTTCCGCTACATACTATGCCCGTAGGCATTATTGTGTTAACGGAATTATTCCTCCGCAATCAAAGCAGGGTCCGTCCGTAAGGAAGATCGGCTCAACCCCGTGCTTAATACAAAACGTCTCTATCTTATCACGGTCCTCGGGCACCCCGGTAAAAGCAACCCTATCGGGCGCAAGCATACCTCCGCACCCTCCGATAAAGCCGTGGTCATACCCTTCAAGTATTATTTTACGGTCTGATACAAAAAGCGCATCCATTCCTACCCGTTTTGCGGCAGAAAGCATGCCGCTATCCCCGGTAATGATCGCCCTTTTACCGATAACCATAGTAGAACATCCCGAATACCCTTGTCTAACGTTTATACACCTATAACGCTCATGCAGCAGTTTTGCAAGATATGTATCGGTGATATCAAGTCTATGAAAGCAGATATCACCGCAGATCTTAATATTGAGTGCTGCATCGTGAGGATAATCTTCCGATATCGGCACTTTGGCAGGGCAAAGCTTGGCGCCGAGCTCACGCAAGACCTCGGTGCCTACCGCATCATCATACACCACAAACACACTACCGCCCAGGTGTGCAACGTTCATGTCGGGATGCTGCCGAAGCTTTTGCGGAAGTGACGGCGATATTGGCGAGGGCAGGCAGGATATACCGAGCCTATCGAATGCCGGCAGAAGCTTTTCCATTGCGTTTTTTGCCGTCATTACCGTCTTTACTTCACGCTCGGGCAGTCCCGGAACGGTTAGAAACATAACATCAATCCTTTCGAATTGCCATCGCAGGCTGTAAGCAGGCCGCTTTAAGTGCGGGAGCTATACCAAACACCGCACCTGTCAGCACGGTAACAGTCACCGGTACCGCTATGCCTATGGGGGTAAAGATCGGTTCTGCGCCGACTGCATTACAGGCAAGCTCGGTAGCGGCAACGCCAAGAACAATACCGACCGCAGCGCCGATAAGGGCAATTATAAGGGCTTCGATCATAAAAAGCAAGCCTATCTGCCACCGTCTTGCACCGACGGCCATGCATATTCCGATCTCGGAGTACCTCTCCGAAACGGTAGAGAGCATCATATTCATTACACCGATCCCTGCAACAAACAGAGAAATGCCTGCGGTTGCCGAAAGAACAAGTGTAATTACGTTCATAGCAGAATCAAGCTGTTCACGGTATCCGGATATGTTTTCCACCCTAAAAAGCTCTCCGTTACGGTTTGTTCTTGCAAGCAGGCGTTGTATGCTTTCCGATACTTCCTCGCCGTTTTTATCAACCTTGAAAATAATCTGATCGGTGCTTTCTTCAAGGTCGGCATTCACCGAAGTGTACGGAAGGTAAATAAAGGACGGAAGCTGTCCCTCGGTCATCCCCGAAAGCATTGAAACCTGAGTAGCTATAACCCCTACTACCGTGAATTCCTGCAGGGTATTGTCTATCTCCAAAAATACAGACTTGCCCGTAATGTCGATACGCTTGTAATTTTCAAGGGCAATAGTCGAGTCTACGATACATACTTTTTTGCCGTTCAGACAGTCGTTTTCATTCAGAAGCCGTCCCGCAAGGAGATCAAAGCCCATAAAAAGGTCGATATTTTCCGCAACGTACATAACGGTCGCTTTTCTCTGTACTCCGTTGCGAAAGCTGTAGTTTGCGATGTTAACGTCGAATGGCATTGCAACCGAGACCTCGGCTATATTATCAATAACTCTCTTTGCGTCCGACATCGAGAGTCCTCCGTTCTCGCCCGCAAAAACCATTATCCCGTTTATGCCGATCCTTTCAAGCTGGTCGTTTACAGCAGTCTTGCCGGTAATCCCTATTACTCCTAAGATCACCACACAGGCAATACCCACCGCCATAGCAGATGCGGAAAGAAAGGTGCGCGTCCTTCCCCTTATCACGTTTCTCAACGGAATGCGGAGATAGTCAGACAGTATCATCCTTCCGCCTCCGCTCTCGCACCGTCAAAAAGCGATCTGCTCGGATTTATTACCACCTGCTCGCCCGAAGACACAGCCTGCGATATTATCCCGCTTTCGTTCTCAAATACTGCATTAACACGTCGCTTTTGGACTCTTCCGTCGAAAAACACGAAGACGTATTCTACTCCGTCCTCTTGAAAAACAGCCTCGTAGGGAATGACCAGCACATCGATAAACTCTCTGCAAAAGACCCTCGCACTTACTGCATAGTTTTCTCCGACGAGTCCCAGTGAATTATCAAAGCTTACCCTGCAGGGAATCACGGTCTCGGAGTCGGACAAAATCCCCCCGACTGTAACGGCTTTACTGCCTACGGCGGATATATTACCCGCAACCACAGTATCACCAAGGCTATCTGCCGACACGTTTACGGGACGTCCTACCTCGATTTTCGAGAAATATCTCTGCGGCACGTTGATCGATATCATCAGCTCGTCTCGGCTGAGTATTAAAGACGAAAAGGCTCCGCTGACGGTCTCCCCTTCGGAGACGAAAATGTCCGAAACGACACCGTCCGCCGTTGCAAAGACGTCCTGTCGATATTCTTCGGTCGACGGTTGCGGCATATAGTAATCTTTAAGGTAGGAAGGAAGCTCTCCTCCGTATACCGCAGAAGCTAGCAAAGCCTTGTCTCCAAGCTCATAGCGAATATCATCGACCCGCTGCATAATCTCGGCGTAAAAGCTTCCAAGGTATACCTGCAACAGCTCCTCACCCTCAAGATACCTGCAGCTAAAGAGCCGCTGACCTTCAACGACACTTTCGCCTTCGGAAACGAACACCTCGGTAATTACCGCAGGACGTCCCAGTACAACGCTTTGGCATATCTCTGCCTGCGCTGTCCCCTTGCACACGAAGCTCTCGTACACCGTCTGCTCCCGCAGCGTATGGACCTCCACGGAGATGGGCGTGCTGTCTTCCTTTTGTCCGAAAAATATAAAAAGCGAAGCCGCAAGTGCGGCTGTCGCTATTACAACGTAAAATATCCGCCTCAAAGTCATCCCCCCGACAACAAAACTCTGTTGTTTATTTTGATGTCGGCAGGTAAGAATTATACTATGCAGCGGCTTTTAAAAAACATTCTTCTGCTCAGGCAATGCTGTCGATATGGTCTATCAATGCCGCAATGGCGTCGTGGTCGTTATCGGGAAGAATGATGTCTACCGCCGCCTTCACGTTTTCTGCAGCATTTGCAGGAGCGGCAGATATGGCCGCCGCATTAAGCAGGTCAAGGTCGTTTTGTTGGTCGCCTGCGGCAATAAGTCCGCTTTCCGGGACACCCAGCCGCTTTGCAAGCCAAAGCGCCGCACGGCCTTTGTCGGTATCCCTGCTGAACACCTCAAGAAATTCGGCGGTGGAAAAGCGGAAGTTTGCATAGTCACACCTTTGTGTAACGTATCTGTATATCTCGGTCAGATCACTGTTTGGCGCAGTTATAAGGACCTTTATCCACGGCTCGTCCGAAACGGTCTCCAACGAGTCATGCTTTACACGCTCAATACCAAACTTCGTGACGTGGATCTCGGTTATTTCGTTTTCATTAACGGTGTCACAGCATCCGTGTCTGTACAGCTCAAGTGCAGCAGAAGGATACAGCTTCAGCACCTCGTCACACAAGGTACGTATCTTGGAGGGCAAAAACCAATAAGAGAGGGTCTGTTCCGTCTCGTAATCGTATATCTGTCCGCCGTTTCCGAAGATAACGGGGGCATTAAATCCAAGCATATCCTTAAGATGCACAAAGGACTGATGCACCCTACCCGTTGCAAAGGTAAAATGACCGCCGTTTGCAATAAAATACCTTATCTTTTCGTCGGTAAGCGCATCTATTCGCTTACGTGAATTAAGAAGAGTACCGTCAAGGTCGGTTGCTATAAGGAATTTATCAAACTTTCCCACAGAAGATCAGTTCCACCCTTCAAGGATTTCAAGCGTTTTTGCGAAGTACTCGGGCAGCTCGGATTCAAACTTCATCCGCTCCCCGCTTATGGGATGGGTAAACTCTATATACCCTGCGTGCAGGCACTGTCCGCAAAGATGGGGAAAGAACCTGCGATCACGCTCGGCCAGTCCGTACAGCGGATCGCCCGCCACGGGATGTCCGCAGGACGAAAAATGTACCCTAATCTGGTGTGTCCTGCCGGTCTCAAGAGTGACGTCGAGATAGGAATAGGCCTCATTTGAGCGTGTGTAGACGGCATTGGTCTTATAATGGGTAACGGCCATACGTCCGTCTGCCGTGATGGCCATCTTTTTACGGTCCTTTGGGTTTCTGCCTATCGGCAGGGCAAAGCTCCCCTGCATATCCTTCATTCTGCCACGGATGACCGTCTTATATCTTCTTACAAAGCTGTGCTCGGAGATCTGCTTGGAAAGCGATATATGGGCCTCGTCATTCTTTGCAACTATCAAAAGCCCGCTCGTATCCTTGTCTATGCGGTGAACGATTCCGGGGCGAAGTACACCGTTTATGCCCGAAAGCGAGCCCTCGCAGTGGTATAAAAGGGCGTTAACAAGAGTACCGTCGGGATTGCCCGGTGCAGGATGGACGACCATTCCCTGTGCCTTATTTACTACAAGCAGATGCTTATCCTCGTAAACTATGTCCAGCGGAATATTCTGCGGCTTGGCATCACACTCTTCGGGCTCGGGAATATCTACCGATATGACGTCGCCGCAGTCAACCTTGTCGCTCTTTTTAAGTACCTTACCCTCACGCCTTGCTCCGCCTTGGGCAACAATATTTGCCGCAGCGCTTCTTGTAAGATTTTCAATGTTTTCGGCCAAAAAAATATCGACCCGTTTGCCGCGGTCGATATTTTCGGCGCATAATAATATATTACTCACGTATTTCCTCTCTTTTTTCGGGTGCGGAGAAAAACAGCAGATAGACTGCAAGACATACTCCGCCTACCGTAAGGAATATATCTGCTACGTTAAAGATCGCAAAGTCAATAAAAACAGGCTCGAACATATCTATAACGTAGCCGTATATCAGTCGGTCAATGAAATTGCCTATGGCGCCCGAGAGCACCAAAGACAGCGATGCAACGCCAAACCAGCCCTTAACGTACTCCTTTACTATTGCAAAAACCGCAAAAGCAAGGGCAAGAACCGTAAGTACGACAAACAGCCAGCGCTGGCCTATGAGCATACTGAAGGCTGCACCGCGATTTTCAGTGTAGGTAAACCTAAGTATACCCTTCAAAAGCTCAAAGGGCTCACGTTGCTTTACCTCAAAGACCCAAAACGCAAGATCCTTTATGGCCATATCAAGCAGTATCCCGACAATAATTATCGGAATACCGATAAAGAACCAAAGCTTATATTTTTCAAGGGTCTTACTTATCCGAATCGACATCATAATCCTTTCCGAACTTCAGCGTCGGCTGATCGTCGCTGTCTTCGTAGATCAGCTCGGGCAGATCATCCTCATCATCGTCATCGTTTATAACACTGATAACAGCTTCCTTTATCATCTGAAGCAGCGACGGACGCTTTTTCTTGGTCTTTCTGGTTGCTTCGGCGGGCTCTTCCTCAGGTTTTGCAGCTGTAACAACCTCCTCTGCGGGAGCTTCCTGCTGTTGTGCAGGGGCTTCGGCAGTATCTTCCCGAACCTCAGTCTCCTCCGCAGGAACGGTCGTCTGAACCTTTTTGAGTATCATAGACATATACTCGTCGTATGTAAGCTCCTTTTCGGGCTCTGCCTGCTCCTCTTGCTCTTCAGCATCCTCTTCGGCTTCGGGCAGCTCAAGCTCGTCTTCGCCTGCCATTATTGCGGCGGCGATCTCATCTACCGCACTTGCGGTCTCTTCTTCGGTATTGGGAGCTTCTTCTTCCGAGGTCGCTCCATCTTCTTCAGAGGCTTCTTCATCCTCATCCTCTGCAACGATCTCGAAGACGGGGGGCTCTCCGCTCCGGTCATCTTCGGCTTTAATATCGACGCAGACATCTTTAACGTCTACGCAGACATCTTTAACGTCGACACGTACATCGACCTCGGCAATAGCTTCGGTCTCCGGCTCAGACACTTCCTCTTCCTGCTCTATCTCGGCAACAGCTTCTTTGCAAACGCACTCCTGCTCCGCAGAGGCTTCTTCTGCCTCAAGGACAGGCTCGTCCGGCTCGCCGACCTCTGCATTCAGACGGGCAAGCTCTGCAGAATATGCATCTATGAGTATCTCACAGAAATGAGCCTTTTCGGCCTTAAGTGTCTCAAGCTCTTCCTTGGCGTCCGCAAGCTCCTGCCTGACGCCTTCAAGCTCGGCCTTTGCCTGCTCAAGCTCCTGCTTGACCTCGGTGCATTCCTTGGAAGAGTCCTCGTTTTGGGGAATGTCCCACGAAAAAACAGTCTGGATCTCGTCGTTTGGTGCAGTCTCGGCTTCCTCTGCAACAGCAGTATCAGCTTCGGGCTCGACGGGCTCCTCCTCACGGGCACGGTACTCCTCTACTTTGTCAGCGAGGATATTGAGCTTCTGAATAAGAATAATATTTTCCTTTCTCAGCTCAATAAGCTTTTCCTTTGTTTCTTCAATAAAAGAATCGACCTGCTCGGGATCGTATCCGCCAAAAACTACCTTATCGAACTTGATCTCATTATTTTGTTTATCCAAAGCAATTCCCCTCCGTCAAATAACAGTGCATATTATCTGTATAACGATCACTGCCGCCAAAAATGAAAGATCTATCGGAAACCCTCTGCCAATGTTAAGGCGGTCAAACAAACGTCTGAACGGTGACAGGATCGGTTCCGTAACGGTATATATGATCTCATAAAACCTGCTCTGCCTTGCTTCGGGAAACCAGGACAGCAACGCCCTGACAAGCAATGCAAGTGAGATAAGATCAAGCAACGCTATTGCAACACGCCTAACCAAAAAATACATTATCAGAAGTACAGACCGTTGCTTTCAAGCTCATCGATGATGTCGCCGGTTATGCCGACGTTATAGGGGGTAATAAGGAAGGTGCTGTTTGCTACCTTCTGGATCTTTCCCTGGTAGGCATACGCAACTCCGCTGAGGAAGTCAAGCAGTCTGCGGGCGATCTCTTTATTGGTCTTCTCAAGATTGATAACGACGGTGTTCTTGTCCCTAAGGTTGTCTGCTATCTCGGTAGCATTCTCAAACTTATCGGGCTTTACGAGAACGACCTGCAGCTGTGCGGTTGCATTGATGTTAACGACCTTGTTGTTTTTAGTATACGGAACCGATGCCGGGGGATCGTAGGTAGTGCTGCGCTGAGTAACTGTCTTCTCGGAAACCGCCATCGGTTTTGCGGTGTATTCCTCGAAATCTTCCTCGTCATAATCCTCAATTTTGGTCCACTCTTTGAACTTATCCATGAATCCCATTGCTGATCCTCCATTCAATACCATTCTCTATATATTATCCACCGAAAAAGCTCGGTTGTCAACACCTTTTTGCTTATTTCATCATTTTGCCGTCATAAAGATCCTTTTGGCCGATTATTACCTTGTCTCCGTTAAAGAGATTGCCTCTGTTTTCATAGTCTGCCTTAACGATATAGAAGCTTCCGCCGTTGTAAAGGATATCTACCTCTTTGAACACGGCTCTTGCGCCCTCCAGAACGTAAACACCGCTTCTGCCGTCAACCACGTGAATACCCTCCGAAGGAATACGGAAGCCTTCGTATCGGTCAAACACTATCGTAGCTACCTTAAATCGGGACTGCGTTATGTCCGAAAGCGGTGTTCCAGCAGAAAACACTGCAAGCGCCATCGTTCCGTCCTCCGATCCCGATATCGACACAAGGCTCATTTTGACAGATCCTCCGCCTATACTAACTGTATACTCGGCGCCTTTATCAAGATATATTGCATCATCCGCCCTGACCGTGGCCGCAAGATACCAGTCGTTTCCGACGGTTATCTTGCCGCAGCAGTTATCCGCACTAAAGGATTCGGGCGAAAAATCCAACAGCTCTGCATAGTCCTCATACGAAAGCTCAAGCAGTCTTTGCGGGGTAAGCAGTTTTTCCCAGCCGTCAGCCGCAGAAACATAAAAGCCCGAGGCCTCTGCCGTCAGATAGTTCGGCTCGCCGTAGCCTACCAGGTCGGTAAGCAACGCTCTCTCTTGAGCAATACGGGCTACCGCCCCGTCGAGAGCCTCCTTATCGTATGAGGAGTATTCCTTTCTGAGCAAAGCGTTTTCAATAGAATCTCTTACGTCAGAAACCGATATCCCGCTGTGGCCCGAAACGACCTTTGCGGAATCTGTAAGAGCGGAAAATATTTCACCGTTATACCGCACAAGATCGTTTGAGCCGTTTCCCGAGGTAAACTCCGCAAGTATCTTTGCCTTAAGCAAGATCTTCTGCAGCCGTTCATACGCCAAGGCTTTCTCATTGCTGTCAAAGACCGCAATGATATCCTGGCCTGCCGAGACACGTTCGCCGGAGTCGATCAAGGCGAAATATCCAAGACCGGCATCCTTTGTTATCGGAATCTCGGTGCGAACCACGGTTGCATCCGCATCTATGCCGACATCGACCGAAACAAGGGAGACCTCAACGGTGGATATTTTGTCCTCACGGGTCATAAAGATATAAACCGTACAGCCAACGGCCGCGGCAATAAAGAGCGCTATGACCGACACTAAAAACCTGGTCACGACCCTTGTCACAATGACCCGCCCTCCTTTTGTAAATCCTTAATCAAGCTCCTGCTCTACCTGAGCAAGATCGACCGTCACATCAGGTACGATCGTGGATATTGCATGCTTATATACAAGACGCTGACGTCCCTCTACGTCAAGAACGACTACGTAGTTATCAAAGCTCTTTACAAAGCCTTTAAACTGGAAGCCGTTGACAAGAAAAACCGTTACAAGTATCCTATCCTTTCTTGCACGGTTCAAAAAGATATCCTGGATGCTGCCCGACATAAAAATCCTTCTTTCTCTTACTTTTCCCGTTTCGATCTTACAAGCTCTTGCGAAGCCTGTACGATATTTTCGAATTCAGCAAGAGAATAATATTCAAACCAGTTGATATCTTTGTTACGTCTAAACCAGTTCAGCTGCCGTTTTGCGTAGTTGCGACTGCGCTTCTTTATCTCCTCAACGGCACCTTCAAGGGAGCACTCGCCGTTAAGATAGGGCAAAAGCTCCTTATACCCTATCGCCTGGGCCGCCGTTCCGGGAAGCTCTCCGTACCTTTCAAGCAGGGCTCTGACCTCACCGACAAGACCGTCGGATATCATTTGGTCTACCCTGTCGTTTATACGGCTGTAAAGAAACTCCCTTGGTGCGGGAAGCAGTCCGATAAAAAGAGGCCGGAATTCTCCCGTTTTTTCGCGGTCGTCAAGGCTGTGCTCCGATAAGGGTCTCCCCGTTACCCTGCAGACCTCTATTGCACGGATGACACGCTTGGTATCGTTAACGTGCAGACGTCCTGCCGATTCCGGGTCACACCCTTCAAGCAGTCGGTGAAGCGCTTCGGCGCCGTTTTCCTCAAGAAAGGCCTCAAGTTCGGCCCTTATCTCGGGAGATGACGATGTACCGCCGTAGCTGTTGGAGCTAAGCACTGCATCGAAATACAGTCCCGTACCCCCCGCAAGAACGGGAAGCTTTCCCCTGCCGAGCAGTTCACGGATAACGGCCTTTGCCTCAAGTGCATACTGGCCTGCCGAGCGAGGCTGGTCAGGATCGGCAATACCCATCATACGGTGCGGTATTCCCTGCATCTCTTTAGCGGTCGGTTTAGCCGTTCCTATATCCATTCCTCGGTAGATCTGCATGGAATCCGCCGAGATGACCTCTCCGTCAAAAGACTTTGCAAGCTTTACCGAAAGTGAAGTCTTACCCGATGCGGTCGGACCCACGACACAAACAACGTCAAAGCTCATACTATCCGCCTAAACTGCTTTTCAAGCTCGGTCCTTGTGATATAGGTCATTACCGGTCTGCCGTGGGGACAGAAGTCGACTCCGTCGCCCTCCAGAACGGCCGTAACTATCTTCTCAAGCTCGGCCCGTCCCGACATATCTCCCGATTTTATCGCAGATTTGCAGGCTACAGAATCAAGAATATCGTCAAAGACCGACATACTTCCCCTCCTGCCGTTTAACAGCTTTTCAGCTATCTCGGAAAGCAGGGACGCAGTATCCTGGGCGTCAATGCAGTACGGTATACGTCGCACGATGAGCTCCGAATTGCCAAAGTCCTCCGCCTCAAATCCGAGCTTATCGAGCTCTGCACGATTTTCAAGCAGTACGGAGGCTTCTCTGGGAGAAAGCTTTACAAGGACTGTATCTATCAGAAGCTGAGATGAAACAGACGTATTCTCTTTTTTCAACCGATTGAATATCATCCTCTCGTGGGCTGCGTGCTTATCTATAAGCACCAGCCTGTCTGATTGTTCGACCAGTATGTACAAGCCCATAAGCTCGCCGATAAGCTTCCAGGGAGCTACCTCCTTGGCAGGCGCAAGCACCTGCTGTTGAAGCATCGGCTCACTCTCCGAAGGCATATCCTCGACGAGGTCGGCAGGCATTGCAGACCGAACGCTGTAGACACGGACTTCTTCCGTTGTCCTGTCGATTATACCACTCTCGGAAGTCGAAAGGTTGTGGATTTTGTAAACATCTTTCGGTTTTTGTGCGTCAAACGGCCCCTCGTCCCTTGCAAACATCCCGGGGTCGGAAAAGGTGGATACAGATACAGGCGTTTCCTCTGCAATGACCGTATCCTCGTGCTTTGGCATAACGATCTCATCGGGACGGTCAAGCTCGGTAAGGGACTGCTTTACGGCGTGGTATACCGCCTCAAATACCCTTCTCTCATCGGAGAACTTTATCTCGGTCTTTGCAGGGTGTATGTTTACGTCGACGGTATGAGGATCAATACCTATCCGCAGTACCGCCGCAGGGAATTTGCCCGTCATTATACGGTTGCGATAGGCCTCCTCAAGTGCGCTCTGGACAGTACGGTTTTTCACCGGGCGGTCGTTGACGATGAAATACTGCATGCCTCGGCTTCCACGTGATGCGGTGGGCTTTGAGACAAAACCATCGACACGCACGCCGTTGAGCTCATAGGATACCTCAAGCAGTTCCTTTGCAAAAGCCCTGCCGAAAACGCAGTAGACTGCCGAATAAAGACTTCCGTCGCCGGGAGTATGCAGCTCGTCGACCCCGTCTTTTATATACCTTACGGATATTTCGGGACGTGCCAAGGCGGCGTTTTTACAGACGTTTTCGACGTAGGATGCCTCTGTCGCATCCTTTTTGAGGAACTTATATCTTGCGGGTGTGTTAAAGAACAGATCGTTAACGGTCACAGAAGTGCCGTTTGGACAGCCTGCTTCCTCGTTTGAAAGCACCGTACCCGCTTCAAGAAGTATCCTTCTCCCGAGCTCTGCATTCTCCTGCTTTGAAACCATCTCGATCCTTGACACTGCGGCAATGGCCGCCAATGCCTCGCCTCGGAAGCCCATGGTCTCTATCCCGTTGAGATCCTCGGGGGCAGCTATCTTGCTGGTAGCGTGACGGAGGAAGGCCGTTTCAAGATCCTCCGAGGCAATACCGCAGCCGTTGTCGGTAACACGGATCATTGCCGTACCGCCGTTTTTTATTTCAACCGTTACAGACGATGCTCCCGCATCTGCGGCATTTTCTATAAGCTCCTTTACCGCAGAGGCAGGTCTCTCTACGACCTCACCCGCCGCAATAAGGTTTGCCATTTCCTTTGAAAGCTTTTTTATCGAAGCCACGGAGTTTTGTCCTCCCTTCACTTAATGAATTTAGACTATCTGTTTTGCCTTGTTTGAAAACTTGTAGAGCAGATTCAATGCTTCTATGGGGGTAAGGGTATCGGCTTGGACGTCGGCAAGCTCCTTTGCAAGCTCCTCGTAAAGCCCCGAGCTTAAGCTTATCTGCTCCTCACCGCTATCCTGCAGCTGCTCGGAGGGACGGTCATGGTCATATCTTCCGCTTTCAAGCTCGGAAAGGATCTCCTTTGCACGGCTTATAAGCCTTGCAGGCAATCCCGCAAGCCGTGCGACCTCAACGCCGTAGCTGTTATCGGCTCCGCCGCGGACGATCTTTCGGAGGAAGATGATCTCCTCACCGCGTTTTTTAACGACGATATTGTAGTTCTTGACACCCTCGATCTCACCCTCAAGAACGGTCAACTCGTGATAGTGGGTGGCAAAGAGGGTCTTTGCGCCAAGGAGACGCTTGGATGCAATATACTCAAGCATCGCCTTTGCGATCGACATTCCGTCATAGGTCGACGTACCTCTGCCGATCTCGTCGAGAATGATAAGGCTGTCTTTGGTAGCCGAGCGGAGTATGTCCGCCGCCTCGCTCATCTCGACCATAAAGGTGGATTTGCCCGCCGAGAGCTCGTCTGATGCACCTATACGGGTAAAAATCTTGTCGACCACGCCAAGCTTTGCCGACTCGGCCGGTACAAAGCCGCCCATCTGCGCCATTATCACGATAAGTGCGACCTGGCGCATATAGGTGGATTTACCCGCCATATTGGGGCCTGTAATTATGGCAAGGCGGTTTCCGGAGCAGTCAAGCTCGGTGTCGTTGGGTACGAACACCGTATCCTTAAGTATTGCCTCGACCACGGGATGTCTGCCCATCCGTATCTTTATCTCTCCCGAAATGTCGACATCGGGACGCACGTACTTGCGCTTAACGGCAGTCTCGGCAAGCGCCGAAAGCACGTCCAGCCTTGCAAGCGCAGCTGCGGTGGTCATTATAATATCCGTTTGTGCCCTTACAAGCTCACGTATCTCGCAGAAGAGCTCGTATTCAAGGGTGTTTATACGGTCCTGCGCCTCAAGGATCGTCGTTTCAAGCTCTTTAAGCTCGGTAGTAAAGTATCTTTCGCTGTTTGATATGGTCTGCTTTCTTATGTATCTGTCGGGTACCTGATCGGAATAAAGCTTTGAGACCTCTATATAGTACCCAAATACCCTGTTATAGCTTATCTTAAGACCCTTTATGCCGGTCTCGGCTTTTTCACGGGCCTCCATCTCTGCCATCAGTGTCCTGCCGTTTTTGGCTACGTAGGTCAGTCGGTCAAGCTCCTCGTTATATCCCGGCTTTATCATGCCCGCATCGTGCAGGGTGATAGGCGCATTCGGGTCTATTGCCCTGTCGATGACCTCCCGCAGGTCGGCAAGGTCGGATATCTCCGAATTCAATGCCGTAAGTTCCTCGGAGGTGCTGCCCGCAAGTGCCGCCTTAATTGCAGGGATCATAGACGCAGATGTCGCAAGGGCATACAGTGTCTTTGCGTTGGACGAGCCGTAGGCAATGGAGCCCATCAGACGCTCAAGGTCGTATACTCCATCAAGCGCAGTGCGTATCTCGGAGCGCATAACGGTATCCGAGGCGAGGTTTGCCACGGCGTTTTGTCTTCTTATTATCTTAGAGATGGAGAGCAACGGTTGCTCTATCCACGACCGCATCAGACGTCCTCCTGCAGCGGTCTTGGTGCAGTCTATAACGCCAAGCAGACTTCCGCGTCTGTCACGTGAGACCATTGTCTCGGTCAACTCAAGGCTACGCCTGGTAACGTAGGGCAACGCCATGTACTGCTTATTGGTGTAGCACTCAAGCTTTTTCATGTGGGAGTACTCGCACATAGCCGTTTCGTTGAGGTATTGAAACAGCATTCCGACTGCCATGACAAGCTCGGGAGAGCCGTTTATTCCCAGACTTTCAAGCGAATCGGCACCAAACTGCGAAAGAAGGTCTGCCTCGGTCTTTTCATAAGACAGCGGATTCCTTTGACGTGCAAGGAATATCTCCCGCTCCTTGATATATCTTTGAAGCTCTCTGACGTCGGCATCGGTACTGTTTAAGACCACCTCACGGGGTTCAAATACCGCAAGCTCGTTTATTATCGCCCCTGACAGATCCTCCCCGTTAAAGCTCGTAGCCTTTACTACGCCTGCAGAAAGGTCGGCAAAGCAGAGTCCCGCCGCAGACGACGCAGAATAAATACAGCATATAAAATTGTTTTTAGTACTCTCAAGCGCACCGTCGTCTACGACAGTACCCGGAGTAATACGGCGCACTATACCTCTTTTAACAAGGCCCTTTGCCCCTGCGGGGTCTTCAAGCTGTTCACAAACGGCAACCTTGAAGCCCATGGAAACCAGTCGATTGATGTAGGCCTCGGCGCTGTGGAAGGGTACTCCGCACATCGGTGCACGCTCTTCTTTGCCGCAGTCGCGGCCGGTAAGGGTAAGATCGAGAAGTTTGGACGCCCTTATGGCATCCTCAAAAAACATCTCGTAGAAGTCGCCCAGCCTGTAAAAGAGAAATGCATCGTTATTTTCTTCTTTGATCTCCAGATACTGATCCATCATCGGCGTAAAACCGGACGAAGACATTCTTACTCCTCCTTTCAGACAAGGCTTCCCACGAGAGACCAAGTCGTATTTTTCTCTATCCTGACCTTAACAAATTCACCGATCAGTCTATTATCGCCCTCAAAAACGACCAACCTTCCGCCGTCAGTCCTGGCGCTGAGCTTACCCTCGGCCGATTCGGATTCACCGTCTACCAAAACCTCAAGAGTTCTGCCGACGTACCCTGCATGTATCTCCGCCGAGATCTCGTTTTGCCTCTTTACAAGACGTGCAAAGCGCTCTTTCTTGACCTCATCGGGTGTATCGTCGGTCATCGATGCGGCTTTCGTCCCCTTCCTCGGTGAAAAGATAAAGGTAAAGAGCGCATCGTATCGGACTTCCTCGATAAGTGCCATGGTCTGCATGAAGTCTTCCTCGGTCTCACCCGGGAACCCGACTATTACGTCGCCCGTGACAACAAGCTCGGGCATATATTTTCTTGCAGAGGCGACCAACGCCTTATAGTGCTCGGCGCTGTAGCCTCGGTTCATCAGCTTAAGTATCCTATCGCTTCCCGATTGGAACGGCAGATGCAGATGTCTTGCTATCTTGTCAGAGCCTGCCATTGCCTTGAAAAGCTCGTCATTTGCATCCTTTGGGTGGCTGGTCATAAAACGCAGCCTGAAATCACCGTCAAGCTCGGCAACCTTTGTAATAAGCTCGGGGAAGGCCATGCCCTCCTCTCCGCCTCTGTAGGAATTGACGTTCTGGCCAAGCAGGGTTATATCCTTTGCGCCGTTTGCAAGAAGCTCTTTGGCGTCTTTTATTACCTCATCGGGTCTGCGGCTGCGCTCACGCCCTCTTACGTAGGGTACTATACAGTAGCTGCAGAAGTTATTGCAGCCGTACATTATCGGGAGCCAGGCCTTTACCGAACGGTCTCTGTGCTTCGGAAGACCCTCGGCTATCACTCCGTCGCCTTCGGGAACTGCAAAGGCCTTTTTCCCCGACACAAGGACCTCGAAAAGAAGCTCGGGAAGCTGCCAGAGCGCATTGCCGTTGACCACCATAGAAACGTAGGGAAAGCTTTTGCGTATACGCTCTACGACCTGCTTTTCTCCCGCCATACATCCGCACAGAGCGATAACAAGTCCGGGCTTTTTCTTTTTAAGATGAGAGAGCGCACCTATGTTTCCAAAGACCCTCTGCTCGGCGTGTTCACGCACCGCACAGGTGTTGAATACTATCAGATCGGCATCTTGGGCGCTGTCGCAGATCCCGTAGCCCATCTGTATCGCCATTCCTCGGATGGTCTCGCTGTCGGCCTCGTTTTGCTGACAGCCGTAGGTCTCAACGTAACAAAACTTTTCAGGGGAAGGCAGATCTCCCCGAATAAATTCCGCAACCTTTTCCATGTATTTATACTGAACTGTTATCAGTTCCGGCGATAACTCGTATTTTCCGGCAGACGTATCCTTCAAAAAAAGCTCCCCTTATACAAGCAAGCATAGTATTTACTTTATTATACCATATATTGACTCAAATTGGAATAGGGTCACAAAATATTGTTATAATGGTTTTTGGGTCGATTTAAACTCTCCCTCTTTACAAAACAAAAAAACTGCGATATAATATGTGAGTGTTATATGCGCCCGTAGCTCAGCTGGATAGAGCGTTGGACTCCGACTCCAAAGGTCGCAGATTCGAATTCTGTCGGGCGTACCAAAAGGGCTTATTCATAAGTCCTTTTTTCTTTTAGGGGATGATCTTTTGAGTAAATTGTCGGTAAAAATACTGCTTTCTCTTAACCGCCTATTCAAAAAACCGCTCCATCCGTTCAATCTCCAAAACGACGGTGTAAAAAGCTACGGTCAGTGGCAATACGAAAAAGGCGAACAGACAGTAAAATTCTATCTTGAAAAATATACTGCCGAGGACCTTTTTATGGGTAAGAGGCTACTTGATATCGGCTGCGGTGCCGGAGGCAAGTCGATGTACTACGCCTCCCAAGGAGCTTTCGTTACGGGTATGGATATCGTAGAGAGCTATGCAAAGGAGTCAAGTGAGCTTGCAAACATCCTCGGTATCACTCCCGACAGATTCTCCTTTGTGTTGGGCGATGCATCCTCTCTCCCCTTTGAAAACGGAACGTTTGACTGTGTAGTTATGAACGATGCGGTCGAGCACGTTGCCGACCCTGCCGCCGTAATATCCGAAGCTCTGCGGGTCTTAAAGCCCGGCGGACGTCTTTTTATGAATTTCCCGCCCTACTTCCACCCCTACGGCGCCCATCTTTCGGATGCTATAGGGATGCCTTGGGTACAGCTTTTCTTTACCGAAAAGACCCTTATCACCGCCTACAAGCAGCTGGTAGCAGACCTGCCCGACGGCAGGGAGCGCATCGATTTTCGCATTTCAAGTGATGAAAACGGAAAGGAATATTTTTCCTATATAAACAGGATCACCCTCAAGCGCTTCAAGAAGACACTAAAAAAGCTTGGAATAAAGCCCGAATATTACAAAGAAATACCATTGAGGGGCTTTTTAAAGCCGTTTGCAAAGATCCCGTTTATCAAGGAATTGTTCGTAAAGATGGCGGTATGCGTCGTAAAAGTTGACCAATAATCAAAAATCCCAATAAAATACCTCCTGCGGTATGGTCCGTAGGAGGTATTTATATTACAGTTTGTATAATTATCAAAGCATCCTGAATATGCCGCTGTCCGCCATTGAAACGAAGTCGGCATATTTGGGCTCGGTACCGTCACCGACAGGTCCGGCAACGATGATATGGTCAAGAAGCTTTACCTTGACAGTTGCAAGCGACTTCTGGAGCTTACGGCTCAGCTCGATATCGGCGCTGGAAGGAAGCGCAACTCCGTTAGGATGGTTATGTGCTATTACTGCCGCAGCGGCACGTTCACGCTGTGCACAGGATATTATCTTTGGGATATCGGCAACAACACTCATGCCCGTACCCGAGGAAATATGTTCGCAAGACAAGGTGCGAAGCTCCGCATCAAGCAAAAGCAGGTAAACGTTTTCCTCTCTTTTTCCGATAAAGTAGGGCATCATATACTCGCCGTATGCCGCAGAGTTGGTAAGTGCAACCGTCGTAGCCTGCTTTGCAAGTGCGTAACGGCGGAATACCTGCGGAAAGAGTCGGAGCAGATAAGCGGCATTTTCGCCTACGCCCTCGACCTCCATAAGAGCATCCTTGTCAGCCTCAAGCACACGGTCCAATCTGCCGAATCGCTTCATAAGCCGATGTGCAATTTCGTTTGTATTGACTCTGGGAAGCGCATAAAACAGCAAAAGCTCAATCACCTCATGGTCTTCGAGTGCGTCCATACCAAACTTTTCAGCCTTCTCGCGCAGTCTTTTTCTATGTCCATCATGAAGATTCGATGCCACGTCTATTCTCCCCTTTTTATATTCTTCCAATAGTTCATGACCGTCTGCTCGGTCTTATTTTCGCCGTACTCATAATAGACCTTGTCTTTTATGTTATCCGGCAGGTACTGTTGAGCTACATAGTGGTTAGGATAGCTGTGAGGGTACTTATACGACAACCCGTGTCCAAGCTTTCCCGCACCTTCATAGTGAGAATCCCGCAGATGAGGCGGAATCTCACCGGTAACACCGTTGTTGATATCGGCCATCGCAGCCCATATCGCATTGGCCGACGAATTTGACTTCGGCGCAGTGGCCATGAGCACTACCGCTTCTCCCAAAGGAAGCTGTGCCTCGGGCATACCAAGCTGCAGTGCACTGTCTACGCAGGCCTTTACTATTGCAATAGCTTGAGGATACGCCAGTCCGACGTCTTCGCAGGCCATTACCAAAAGACGTCTGCAGGCCGACGGAAGATCCCCCGCAGCAAGAAGTCTTGCAAGGTAATGCACAGCCGCATCAGGGTCGCTTCCTCTGACCGATTTCTGCAGAGCAGAAAGAATATCATAGTGCGAATCACCGTCACGGTCATAACGCAACGACGAGCTCTGGGCGACCTGAGAAACGTCCTCAGCGGTTATAACCGCCGACTCCGCCGCAGGATCGACCGCAAGAGAGAGCATTTCAACCGCATTTATCGCCTTGCGCACGTCACCGCCGGATGCATAGGCTATCTGCAGACATATATCCTCGTCTGCACTTATAGCTATTCCAAGCTCGGAGGAGACGCAGTCAAAGGCACGTTTGACAGCAAGCGCAACATCCTCAGCAGTGACCGGCTTGAACTCAAAAACCGTGGAACGGCTCAGTATTGCTCCGTAGACGTAAAAATACGGATTTTCCGTGGTGGATGCAATAAGCGTTATGCTCCCGTCCTCGATAAACTCAAGAAGGGACTGCTGCTGTTTTTTGTTGAAATATTGGATCTCATCCAAATACAGCAGTATTCCGTTTTCGGCATCAAGACCGCCGATATCCGAAATGATCTGACGGATATCGGAGATCGAAGCAGTCGTAGCGTTTAACTTGTAAAGCTTTTTATTGCTCTTTCGGGCAATTATAGACGCCAACGTCGTCTTCCCGATTCCAGACGGCCCGTAAAATATCATATTCTGGATATTTCCGGACTCTATTATCCTTCTGAGCAATGACCCCGGGCCAAGAAGATGCCTCTGCCCTACGATCTGGTCAAGCAACTGCGGACGAAGTCGGTCAGCAAGCGGTCTCATATCAGGCGTAAAGCGGATACTTTCCGCAGATATCGTTCACGGCCGCCCTGATGGCATCCACGCTGTTATCAAAGTCCTTTGCGGCAAGACCGATAAGGTGAGCCAGCACCTTCATATCTTCCAAACCCAGACCTCTGGAGGTAACGGCAGGAGTACCCAGACGCAGACCGCTTGTAACAAAGGGGCTCTGCGGATCGTTGGGGATAGTGTTTTTATTGGCGGTAATATATACCTCGTCGAGTCTGTGCTCGAGCTCCTTACCGGTGATATTCATTTCACGAAGGTCAACGAGCATAAGGTGGTTGTCGGTGCCGCCCGAAACGAGCTTAAAGCCCTCGTCAAGCAGACCGGAGGCAAGTGCCTGAGCGTTGTCTATGATCCGCTGCTGATAAGCCTTGAACTCAGGCTTGAGTGCCTCGCCAAAGCAGACTGCCTTTGCGGCAATTATATGCATCAGCGGGCCGCCCTGGGTGCCCGGGAAGATGCCCTTGTCTATCTGCTTTGCAAACTCTTCCTTGCACATGATCATACCGCCGCGAGGACCGCGGAGGGTCTTATGGGTGGTAGTGGTGACAACGTCTGCATAAGGAACGGGCGAAGGATGAAGGCCTGCGGCAACGAGACCCGCAATGTGAGCCATATCCACCATAAAATAAGCCCCTACGGAATGGGCAATATCGGCCATTCTCTCAAAGTCGATGACTCTGGGATATGCGCTGGCACCTGCAACGATGAGCTTGGGACGGTTCTCCTTTGCAAGAGCTTCAAATTTATCGTAGTCGATCCTATGGGTAACGTCGTCGACGCCATAGGGAACAAAATTATAATACTTTCCGGAAATATTTACGGGGCTTCCGTGGGTAAGATGTCCGCCCTGCTGCAGATTCATGCCCATTACGGTATCGCCGGGATTTATAAGTGCAAAATACACCGCCTCGTTGGCGTTTGCGCCGCAGTGGGGCTGAACGTTTACGTGCTCTGCACCAAAGAGCTTCTTTGCACGCTCAATGGCAAGATTTTCGACCACGTCAACGCACTGGCAACCGCCGTAGTAACGCTTGGAGGGATAGCCCTCGGCATATTTGTTGGTAAGGACGCTTGCGGCGGCAGAAAGCACTGCAGGGCTTACAAAGTTCTCGGAGGCAATAAGCTCTATATTCCTCTGCTGGCGGGCAAACTCATCCTTGACAGCCGCACCCAATTCAGGATCCAGACTTTCAAGGTAATCCATGTTATTAACTACTTGTGACATAACTCTTCCTCCGATCGTATTTGTTATTATTATAATAGATTCTGCGACCGATTTCAAGGATATTTTTACTATTCTCCCTATTCAATAAAACGCCCTCGGATTGTTGCCATCTTTTAATCAAAATGGTATAATATCCGAGGTGAATTGAATTATGAACGATGAAGTTATACTCAAAATAATCGACGCTCTCGAAGCCGCATACCCCGATTCCGACTGTACTCTCGATTTTTCGGAGCCGTGGCAGCTTCTGTTCTCCGCACGCCTCGCCGCACAGTGCACCGACAAACGGGTCAACATTGTTGCAAAGGAGCTCTACGG
>JAFXIT010000053.1 GCA_017532825.1 Clostridia bacterium | reverse complement strand
CTCCGAGAAATTTTTTGTCTTATGTCAACCTTCACGCCGCAATATCACTTTTGCCTTCGGCAAAAATATCACTGCGAAGCAATATCACTGCGCTCTCGGCGCAATACCACTCGTCGCTTGCGACGAATAAAACTAAAAAAAAGACACCGTCCGATCGTCAGATCATCGGACAATGTCTTTAGCGGTAGCGGCTGTAGGTGTAATAGTCCTGCACGCCGTTTATATAGCGGTAGGTATAGTAGGAGTTTCCGCTTTGCTTTACCTTGATCTCGATCTTTGGAAGCTCGACGGGCTCCTTGGTGCAGATGGAGGTGACGCATTTCCCCGACTCGTAAAAGACGGCCTTTATGACCACGGGGACGTCAAGGGTGTTTTTAAACCTAAAGTCCTGCGAGCCCCAGTATACCGTTGCGTCCAGACCGCCGGGAACGTAGCTTACGAACATTCCGTGGTAGTAGCGCTGGGTGATGGTCATATAGGATTCAAGGGCGTTGTTGAAAAGCTGGGAGGATATCTGGCAGATGCCGCCGCCGAGCTGATATGCGACACCGCCGCTTGTAAACACCGCCGCAGAGCGGTAGCCCCTTGCGTAGGTACGCTGGCCGAGGGCTTTGTTATAGGAGAACTCCTCGCCCGGCACAAGGATTATGTTGTCGATGGAGGCCATGGCGATGCGGAGGTTGGTGGTACGGTTGGCGTTGCTTGGGTCAAAGTAGGTAGTATAGGAGGAAAGGACGTTGGTATATTCCTCCGACTCGGCCTCCGACAGCTGGATAAAGGCGTTGGTCGGGTCGACCAGTGTGGGATTGTCGGTGGGGCTGTAGTATTTATCGTAGGCAGGGGAAAGAGACCCGACGAATGCGGACAGGGCCATGGACAATGTAAGCAGCAGTTTAAGCACTCGGCAAGCCTCCTTTAAGGGTGATGTAGAGTAAGTATAGCATATTTTCCGTCCCGGGGCAATAGGGCGGAGGGTAATTTGAGAAAAATTGTCTCAAAATGTTGAAAAGTCGTGGGATGCGTGGTAAAATTATCAAAAAGCCGAAAGGTGGAATACCATGTCAAACAAGATAGTCAAAGACGCAGGGGTACACCATATCGCCCTTAAGGTGCGTGACTACGATCTGTCCCTTAAATTCTATGCCGAAGGCCTCGGTTTTGAGCAGCTGCTTGAGTGGGGCGAGGGCAACAGCCGTATATGTCTGATGGACATCGGCGACGGAGTCTGCCTTGAGCTTTTTGCAGGCGGCGCCGAAAGCCAGCCCACCGGTGCATTCATCCACCTCGCCATCCGCACCTCCGACACCGACTCGGCCTATGCCGCCGCCCTTGCCGCAGGTGCAAAGCCCGACAAACCGCCCTTCGAGGCACGTCTGTGCGGCAGACAGTACACCCAGCCCGCACGCATCGCCTTCGTCATCGGCCCCGACGGCGAGAGCCTTGAGTTCTTCTGCCCCCGTGAGATAGAAAGATAAGCCTTTAAGCAAAAGCACCCCGAAGCCTCGGGGTGCTTTTATTTTTATATCTTTTCTGTACCGAGGACCTTGCCCTCGCAGTCGGTAAAGGTCACGCTTATGCCCTCGCTTGTGAAATCGTAGCCGCAGCCTGCAAACCAGGGTGCCTCGGTATAGGGGCCGCTGCCCGGCTTGCCGCCCAGAACGATGGTGCAGGGATGGTCGCCGTTGATGGAGGGGTCTCCGGGGCGTATGACCTCGATGCGGTGAAAATGTCCGCCTATGAGAACGTCGGGGCGTATCTCCTCGGCGACGAGCCTTCTCCACTCGCCGTAGGTATCCTTTTCGATGTCGTAGAGCGGCTTGCAGGGAAGGGTGAAGGGACGGTGGATAACGACAAGTCTCCTTTCGACCCCCTCTGCGGCGTATTCCTCGGATGCACGGGCGACGACGCTACGTATAAACTCAGTCTCCTCCTGCCTGAAGCCGTGGCAGGCCATGGTGTTTCCGTACTCCTCGTGGTCGTCGGTCTTATCCTCGCCGCAGTCAAGCACGATGCCCCAAAGGCTTCCCATACGGAAGGTGTAGTAGCTCCGTCCGTTTGCGGTGGGACAGTACCTTTCGAGAGCTTCGGCGTAGATGCCTCTGGTATCGTGATTGCCTCTGGAGAATACGATGGGAATGCTTCCTCCCGTCAGAGCCGAGGCTATGGCGTAGATAGTGTCAAAATGCTCGAGGTTTCCGCTGTTTTCGACGATGTCACCGTTGAGTATCAGCAGGTCTATATCGCCAAACACCTTTCCTGCGGCAATGGGTCCGTCGATGCGGTTGTGGGCGTCGGAGACGTGGTAGGCCCTGAAATCGCCCTCGGGCAGGGGACGGAAGGCAAATCTCTTCTCGATAACGTCGGAGGTCTGCGACCAGTAGGACTTTCTCTCGATAATGGGGCGGATGCAGACGGTATACTCCCCTGCCCCGTCAAGCTCGGACATGGGTAGGGTCACACGGTGGATATTCTCCGCAGAGCGGAGGACGCCGTTTGAATGGTCGTAGTAGGTCTTGTCCCCCACCTTGACCCAGAAAAGGCATTCGGCGGTGACCAGTGCCATTATCTGATAGTTTTTTTCGACGGCAAATACCGCAGGTGCATACTTAAGCATATTCTTACCTCTCTTTAAAACAGTGTAGCCTGGGAGCTTTCGGGCATATCTCCCAGTGCGCCGAGGCGGGAAAGCTCCTTTATTATCGTTTCGGAAACGCCGCTGCAGCGCTGGCGCATCTCCTCCATGGAGGCAAACGGGCCTCTCTCCCTTTCTCTGACGATGGAGGCTGCCGCCGAGGCGCCAAGCCCCGTCACGGCACGGAAGGGCATGCGAAGTGCGTTTTCCTCGGGTACCAGCAGGAAGCTGTGTGCGTCAGACTCAAACAGGTCTACCGGCAGGAACTTAAAGCCTCGCTTTAAGAATTCGTGGGCTATCTCGAGGGTACGCACAAGCTCCTTATCGGTAGCGGTGGCCTTGGCTTCGTGAGCCTTTTCGTAGGCGGCGGCAAGGCTTTCAAGCAGTGCCGCATCCCCCGAGAGCATGGCCGCAACGTCGAAGGAGTTTTCCTTTGCCTTTATGGTAAACCACGAGCCGTAGTAGGCAAGGGGACGGTGGACCTTGAACCATGCGATCCTGAGCGCCATAACGACGTAGGCGGCGGCGTGAGCCTTGGGGAAGAGGTAGCCTATCTTGTTACAGCTTTCTATGTAGCACTCGGGCAGGTTGTGCTCCCGCATGACTACCTCCCACTCGGGTTTGAGCTTTTTGCCCTTTCGGACGGCCTCCATTATGGTAAAGGAGAGCTTTGGCTCGACACCCATGGATATGAGGTAGTTCATTATGTCGTCACGGCAGCAGATACAGTCCTTGAGCTTAAAGCCCTGCTCGGCGATAAGGGTCTCGGCGTTTCCCAGCCACACGTCGGTACCGTGGGAAAGACCGGATATTCGTACAAGGTCGGATATGGTCTTTGGCTCGGTGTCGACAAGCATCTTGCGGACAAAGCCCGTGCCGTATTCGGGGATGCCGAGGGCTCCGTTGGGGCCTGTTATCTCGTCGTCCTCGATGCCGAGGGTCTTGTTTGAAAGGAATATCTCAAGGGTGTCGGGGTCGTCGATGGGTACGTCGTCGATGCTGACACCCGTATTGTCCTCAAGATAGCGGATGACCGTCGGGTCGTCCTTTCCGAGGATGTCCAGCTTTAGGAGGTTTGTATCTATGGAGTGGTAGTCTATGTGGGTGGTGATGGTGGTCTCGTCTGTCGGCGGATGCTGGATGGCGCAGAAATCGTATATCTCCTTATGCTTGGGAACGACGATAAGTCCGCCCGGATGCTGACCGGTGGTCGCCTTGATGCCGGTACAGCCGACGGTGAGACGGTTTTCCTCCGCCTTGCTGACACGTATCCCACGCTCGTCGAGGTATTTTCTGACGTAGCCGAAGGCGGTCTTGTCGGCAACGGTCGAAAGGGTCCCCGCCCTGAATACCTTGTCCTCGCCGAAGAGCTCGACGGTGTGGCGGTGGGCAAGGGCCTGATAGTCGCCCGAGAAGTTAAGGTCGATATCGGGGGCCTTGTCGCCGTTGAAGCCGAGGAAGGTCTCAAAGGGGATGTTAAAGCCGTCCTTTACCAGATGCCTTCCGCAGACGGGACAGTCCTTGGGGGGAAGGTCGGGGCCTATGTCGGCCTCACCCGTGACAAACTCGCTGTATTTACACCCGGGGCAGCGGTAGTGGGGTGCAAGGGCGTTTATCTCGGTTATGCCCGCAAAGTAGGCAACCACCGACGAGCCGACCGAGCCTCTCGAGCCGACGAGGTAGCCGTGCTCGTTGGAGCGTGCGATGAGCTTCTGGGCAATCATGTACATGACGTCGAAGCCGTTTTCTATTATCGGCTTGAGCTCACGCTCGACACGCTTTTGCACTATCTCGGGCAGGGGGTCGCCGTAGAGCTCGTAGGCCTTTTTATAGGTGAGGTATTTAAGCTCCTCGGCACTTCCCGGAAGCTCGGGAGGGAACATACCGTCGGGTACGGGGCTTATGCTCTCGCACATATCGGCGATGAGGTTGGTGTTTTCGACGACCACCTCGTAGGCTCGGTCGCCAAGGTAGGAAAACTCCTCCAGCATCTCCTCGGTGGTGCGCAGATAGAGGGGCGGCTGGCTGTCGGCATCCTCAAAGCCCTTGCCCGCCATGATGATGCGGCGGAAGACCTCGTCGTCGGGGTCGAGGAAGTGTACGTCACCCGTGGCAACGACGGGGATGCCAAGCTCGTCTCCGAGTGCAAGCACCGCCTTATTCAGGGCGATGAGCTCGTCACGGTCCTTGACGATGCCGTTTCGTATCATAAATTCGTTGTTTCCGAGCGGCTGTATCTCAAGGAAGTCGTAAAACTTTGCGATCTTGCGTATTTCCTTTGCATCCTTCTTTTCAAGGATAGCCCTGTAAAGCTCGCCCGCCTCGCAGGCCGAGCCGATTATCAGTCCCTCTCGGTGTGCCGCAAGGACGTGCTTTGGCATTATGGGACGCTTACGTCCGTCAAGGTACTTAAGATGTCCGTAGGATACAAGCTTATAGAGGTTTTTAAGACCGACGAGGTTCTTGACCAGTATGAGTATGTGTCTGACGGGATTGGTGTCCTTCTTGCCGCCAAGGAAGCTTCCCCGTCTCATATCGCCAAGGACGGAGTTTATCTCCGAGACGGTCGATACCCCTCTCTCCGAAAGGCGTTCAAGGAGTATCGCAAAGATACGTGCAAGTATCTCGGCATCAGCCTCGGCAGAATGGTGGCGGAATTCGGGGAGCTTTAGCTCACGTGCCACGTAGTCAAGCTTGTGGCGCTTGCTGTCGGGCAGCATTATCCGTGACATCTCGAGGGTATCTATGTAGGTTATCTCCCAGTCGATGCCCGCCCGTCCGCAGACGGAATTTACAAAGGAGACGTCAAAAATTGCGTTGTGGGCGACGAGTACCCTGTCGCCGCAGAACTCCCTGAGTCCTCTGACGGCCTCTTGCGCCTTGGGTGCGCCCTTTACCATTTGGTCGGTTATGCCCGTAAGCTCGGTTATAAAGGGAGGAATCGGCTTTTCGGGGTCGACGTAGGTGTGGTAGGAGCCGATTATCTCGCCCTTTTTGAGTATGACCGCCGAGATCTCGGTGATACCCTCGGTTGCCGGGTTGGTACCCGTCGTCTCAAGGTCGAAGCAGACAAATTCCCCCTCAAGAGGGGTATCGGTCGCCCCTACGACCGCCGAGGAGTCGGCCTCGGTGGAGACGTAGTAGCCCTCACAGCCGTAGAGTATCTTTATATTCTTTGCGGCGTGGAGTGCATCGGGGAAGGCCTGGGTCACGCCGTGGTCGGTTATTGCGATGGCAGGCATACCCCAGCCCTCGGCACGCTTGACAAGGGAGGCCGTCGAGGATACCCCGTCGTAGGCGCTGAGGTTGGTATGCATGTGGAGCTCGACACGCTTTTTCTCGGCGTTGTCGCTTCTTGCGGGGGGCTTTTTGGCAAAATATATGTCGATGGGCTTGAGCACGCTGTCGTTTATAAAGCGGTCATACTCCATCTCGCCTCTGACTCGGAGGTAGGAGCCGTTCTTTATCCTTTCCGCCCACACCTCGCCCTCGGCCGCCGAGAGCACCCGTCTTACACGCACAGAGCCCGTCTTGTCGGTCATATCAAAGGTCGCAACGGTACGCGCGCCGTTTGAGACGCTCTTAAATTCGGTAAAGAACACCTCGCCGCAGACACCTATCCGTCCGCTTTCCATGGTTATGGTGTTCATGGGTGTGTTTTCCTCGCCGAAGGGCTTGCCAAGAAGCACATCCTCCTCCGAAACGTCGGTCGGCTTGGGAGGACGGGGACGGCGGAAGTCCTTTTGTCTGTCGGGGGCAGGCTTTTTCTCGGGCTTTGGCTTTTCGGTATGTACCTCTGTCGGGGTGACGGGGACGGTGCGGCGTATCATATCATCAAGCTCCCGTTCTGCCTCGCAGCAGCACTCACCCTCGGTAATGCAGACACGCAGTCCCTCGCAGTCAAACACCGCATTGAGAAAGCTCTGTGCGGTGCGCTCGACACCCATACGCAGGGCAAACTCGCTCGTTCCCGAGGGCATTCTGACACAGAGGGTATTGCCCTCGACGGCGCACTCCGAGCGTGCAAAAAATCCGGCAAGGCTTGGGTAGCTTACCCGCAGATATTCCGAGAAAAACTCCGAAAAGCCCTCGCAAAAGAGGGCTTTATCATACCTCGGTATCAGCTCTGCGGCGGCAAGTCCGTAGCTTTTGCGGATACCCTCGGCAATGCGGGAAAGCTCTCCGTAGGGCTTTATGCCCTTAAACGATACCCTCAGGATGAGCTTTTTGGTCCCACGCTCGACGGTCATATTCACTATTTTGCCCTCGGAGGTTATCCTTTTGAGGTCGGTATCCTCGGGGCGGTAGAGGGGCAGTGCTGTGTCAAAGGGTGCGGAAGTCATTATTTATCCCCTAACAGTTTTTTTATCTCTTTGAGAAGCTCGTCTGCGGCGTCGGCCTGGGGTATCTTGCGGATGATCTCGCCCTTTATAAAGAGCAGAAGCTCCCCATCTCCCCCCGCAAGGCCAACGTCGGCCTCACGAGCCTCGCCCGGGCCGTTTACCGCACAGCCCATCACCGCAACGGTGAGGCTTTTGTCGGTATCGAGCTCGGCAATACGGCGCTCCACCTCGGCGGTAAGCCCGTCAAGGTCTACCCTCGTCCGTCCGCAGGTGGGGCAGGAGACGAGGTTTATTCCGCCCCTCAGTCCGCAGGCCTTGAGGATGGCTATGCCTGCGCCGACCTCGGCGACGGGGTCGCCCGTCATGGACACACGGATGGTATTTCCGACACCCATGGCAAGAAGTCCGCCTATTCCTGCGGCCGAGCGCACAAGGGCGGTCTGTCCCCTGCCCGCCTCGGTCACGCCGATATGTAATGGATAGTCGGTCTGCTCCGAGAGAAGCATATTCGCCCTTACGGTACGTCTTACGTCGGAGGCCTTGACCGAGATGCAGATGTCTCCGAAGCCGTAGCCCTCAAGCATTTTAGCCTGCTCGGTCGCACTCTTTACAAGCGCCTCGGGGGTGGGACCGCCAAACTCCGCAAGCAGACGCCTTTCAAGCGAGCCGCCGTTTACGCCGATACGGATGGCGATGCCCGCAGCACTGCAGGCGTTTGCAACCGCACGTACCCTTTCGGGAGCGCCTATGTTGCCGGGGTTGATGCGAAGCTTGTCCGCACCCGCCGCAACGGCCTCGAGGGCGGCACGGTAGTCAAAGTGTATATCGGCGCAAAGGGGTATGCCTACCCTCTCACGCACCCCTCCGAGCACCCTTGCAGCCTGCGCATCGGGTACGGTAAGGCGCACAAGCTCCGCCCCCGCCGCTTCAAGGGCTCGCACCTGGGAAAGGGTGGCCTCAAGGTCGTGGGGGTCGGTATTGGTCATCGACTGGACGCTTACGGGAGCCGATCCGCCTATTTTAAGATCTCGTGCGGTAATCTCTCTTGTCATCAGGATATCAGCCTTACTATATCGTTATAGGTAACAAAAACCATCAATAAAAGCAGAAGTCCAAGTCCTGCGAGATGGATGTAGTTTTCGTATTTGGGATCGAGCCGCTTTCTGCCGAAGAGGGCCATTACGGCCTCTATTGCCAAAAACAGCACCCGTCCGCCGTCAAGAGCCGGCAGGGGCAGAAGGTTCATGACCGCAAGGTTTATTGCAATGAAGCCCACGAGGTTGAAAAACACCCCAAACTGCTTTTGGTCGGCCGCCCGGGAGATGGTCGCGGTTATGCCCACCGGGCCCGAAAGCTGGTCTGCACCGACCTTGCCCGAAAACAGGTCTACAAGGGAAAAGCGTATCATGCGGACGTAGTTTGCGCTGTAACGCAGGGTATACTCAAGCTTTCCCCAAAAGTCAAGCTCTCTGACCGAGAGCATGATGCCGTAGCCGGTATACTTCTCACCGCTTTGGTCGGTATACTGACCGAGCTTGAGGTCGGCATCTATCTTCATCTTCTCGCCCTTTCGCTCCACGACAATGTCGTAGGGGGCGGAATATCTTGAAAGGAGCATCGAAACGTCGCTTCCTGCGACGTAGACGCGCTCGCCGTTTATCGAAATTATTCTGTCTCCGACCTCAAGTCCGCCGTTTGAGCCCTCTATTTCGGGAGGGAAGGCGGATATCACGCCGTCGGTGACGGCGCCCGAGGGAGCGATAAGGCAGAAAATTATTATAACGCCCAGCAGAAGGTTCATCGCCGAGCCCGCCACAAGCACCAACAGCCTTGCAAGACGGGGGCGGTTGTTAAAGGAACGGGGATCATCGGAGCTTTCGTCCTCATCCATCGAGCAGGAGCCGCCGATGGGGAAAAGGCGGAGGGAGTAGGAGGTCTCCCCCATCTTAAAGCCGCAAAGTCTCGGACCCATACCGATGGAAAAGTCGTTTACCCTTATCTTCACGGCCTTGGCCGCAAGCAGATGTCCCAGCTCGTGGACGAATATGAGCACGCCAAAGGCGATCACAGCGTATACTACCGTCATTTATCCTACCCTTTCACTTACAAACTCCCGACCCGCTCTGTCGGCGGCGAGAAGCTCGGATATACTTTCCCCGTCGGGGGTCGGAAGGCTCTCAACGGCAAGCCCCAGAAGCTCGCTTATGCCGCAAAAGGACAGCTTCCCTTCAAGGAAGGCCGCCACTGCGGCCTCGTCTGCGCCGTTGAATATCGCCGTTTTTCCCTCCTTTGCCGCACGTCTTGCGATGGCGGTGGCAGGAAATACCTCTTCATTCGGCCTTTCAAAGGTGAGGCTTGCCATATCGGAGATATTCAGCCTCGGAAGCTCGGCATCCACCCTGTCGGGGTAGCTTAGGGCGTAGAGTATCGGCAGGCGCATATCGGGAAGCCCGAGCTGGGCAATGACTGCGCCGTCGCAAAATTCCACCATCGAATGGACGATGCTCTGACGGTGGACCCATATTTCTATATCGTCGGGGTCGGCGTTGAAAAGGCGCATGGCCTCTATAAGCTCAAGACCCTTGTTTGCCATGGTCGAGGAGTCGACCGTGACCTTTGCACCCATGCTCCAGTTGGGGTGCTTGAGTGCCATCTCGGGGGTGACGGTCTTTAGAAAGTCTCCGTCCTTACCGAAAAACGGTCCGCCCGAGGCGGTAAGTATTATCCTTTTTAAGGGGTTATCACCCATCTGGTTGAGGCATTGGAATATTGCCGAGTGCTCGGAGTCCACCGGTAACAGCCGTACTCCCTTTTTCTTTGCAAGACCCGTCACGGCATCGCCGCCGACGACGAGGGTCTCCTTGTTTGCAAGGGCGATATTCTTTCCCGACTCTATTGCGGCGACCGTCGGAAGCAGTCCCGCAACGCCGCTCATTGCGGCAACGGCGGTATCGGCGGAGTCGACCGATGCGGCATCGCAGGGGTCGTCGCTTACACGCACGGAGGTGACCGCAAGCTTTATTTTAAGCTCTGCGGCCGCTCCCTTATCACCCATCGAAACGACCTTGGGCAAAAATCTTCTCGCCTGCGCCTCGATAAGCTCGACGTTTTTATAGGCCGCAAGGCTGCTTACCTTCAGCGAAAGGCGGCCGGCGACATCAAGCGTCTGCCGGCCGATAGAGCCCGTTGATCCGAGAAGGGCAATTCCCTTTACCATTATCTCACCTTCACAGCGAAACTATCCGCAGTATCAGCCATACCAAGGGTATGGTCACTACCGAGGAATCGAAACGGTCAAGCACACCGCCGTGTCCCGGCATGAGCTTTCCGTAATCCTTTATGCCGTACTCCCTTTTTATGCAGGAGAACATCAGGTCGCCAAACTGTCCGACCGCCGAGCCAAGCAGGCCTATGACGGCAAGCAGGATAAGGTCGGCCTTGCCGACGATAAGTCCGTAGACCACGCCACCCACGGCGGCAAGCAAAAGTCCGCCAATCGCCCCCTCGACCGTCTTTTTGGGGCTTAGGGAGGGGCAGAGCTTGTGTTTCCCGAAAAACGAGCCTGCAAAATATGCGCCCGTGTCGGATGCCCAGGCGACGATGAAGGGAAGAAGGACTACCCTGCTCCAGTCCTCTCCGGCTCGGAGAAGCACCAAAAGTGAGAAGAGGACGGGCATGATAAACGCCCCAAAGAGGCTCATGCTTATCCTGTCGAAGCCGAAGTCGCCCCTTGCCATACGTATGCCAAAGAGGATAAGCACCTCGGCAAACACCGCTCCGAGCAGTATCTCGGGAATGCAACCAAAGTGCATCCACCAGGGAACGCCTGCCGCACAGACCATGGCCGAGCCGATGGCAAGCTTGTTTTTGACCGCACCCGTTCCCGACAAAAGCTCGTGTGCGCCCACAAGCATAAACAGCGAGCAGGCGGCAGTAAGGGCGATGGAGGGCAGGAAGAATATTATCGCTATAAACAGCGGCAGGGCAACTGCCGCGGAGATTATACGTACAAGCATTACTTTACATCTCCGAATCGTCTTTTTCTGGTGGAAAACCAGGCTATGGCTCGGTCGAGCTCACCCGTGGAAAAGTCGGGCCAGAGCGTATCGGTAAAATACAGCTCGGCGTAGGCACTCTGCCAAAGCAGGAAGTTTGAAAGCCGCTTTTCCGCACCCGTGCGTATCACGAGGTCGGGGTCGTGCTGTCCTGCGGTGAAAAGCTCGGAAGAGAGGGTATCCTCGGTGATGTCCTCGGGGTCAAGCTCGCCCGATGCGGCCTTTTTGGCAAGGCTGCGTGCGGCCGAGACAAGCTCGTCCCGTCCGCCGTAATTTAGGGCTATATTAACGCTTATGCCGTCGCACCCCTTGGAAATGTCTCCTACCCTGTCCATTTTCTCAAGCAGCTCGGCAGAAAGTCCCTCACGCTGACCGATAAAGCCCAGTCTGACGTTTTCATGCGCAAGGTCGGCAATGGCCTCGTCAAGATACCTCGACATCAACGCCATCAGCGCCTCGACCTCATCGGCGGGGCGCTTGAAGTTTTCGGTGGAAAAGGCATAGACGGTGAGCCGTTCTATGCCTATATCCCTGCAGTATCGGCTTATTTTGCGGAAGTTCTCCGAGCCTGCCGAATGTCCGGCCGAGCGTGGAAGGGCACGTCTTGTCGCCCAGCGCCCGTTGCCGTCCATTATTACGGCGATATGCTTGGGAAAGAGTGAAGGGTCGGGAAGGACCGACTTCTTTCTCCCGAACATTATACCTCCATGAGCTCCTTTTCCTTGTCGGCGGCGACCTTGTCTATCTCCTTGATATACTTGTCGCAGAGCTCCTGAAGATCCTTTTCGATTATCTTGAGGTCGTCCTCGGTGATGATGCTCTTTTTCTTGTCGCCCTTGGCCTTTTCGAGCTCGTCACGGCGGGTGTTGCGGATGGATACCTTGCTGTCCTCGGCAAACTTCTTGACCGACTTTGCAAGGTCACGTCTGCGCTCCTCGGTAAGGGGAGGGAAGCCAAGGCGGAGGGCTTTGCCGTCGTTGACGGGGTTTATGCCCAGATCCGACTGCTGTATGGCCTTTTCGGCGGCCTTAAGGGCGCCTGCATCCCAGGGTGTTACCACGAGGGTACGGGCGTCGGGGGTGGAGATGGCGGCAAGCTGGGGCAGAGGGGTCTCGGCTCCGTAGTATTCCACCATTATCTTTGCAAGCACGGCAGGATTGGCACGGCCGGCACGTATGGTCGCAAGCTCGGCTATGAGTGCTTCAACGGTCTTTTGCATCTTTGCTTCGATCTGAGGGTATTTGCCTTTCATTTTTACAGTCCTCCGTTTTCTTTTTGTATGTAATGTTATTTGGTCGTTATCTGATGACGGTACCTATCTTTTCGCCGCAGACGGCACGGACGATGTTTTCCGGCTCCTCAAGGGCAAACAGCAGTACGGGGATGTGGTTATCCATCGAGAGGCTGGTTGCGGTGGAGTCGAGGGCGGCAAGGCCGTTGCTTAAGATGTGGCGGTAGGAGAGCTCGTCGTACTTGACAGCCGTGGGGTCCTTGCGGGGATCGGCGGAGTAGACACCGTCGATATTCTTTGCAAGGAGTATTATCTCGGCGTTGATCTCGGCACCTCTGAGCACGGCGGCGGTGTCGGTGGAGAAATAGGGGTTGCCCGTTCCGCAGGCAAAGATGACTACCTTGCCGCTTCGGAGGTGGGAGTCGGCCTTGAGACGGATATAGGGCTCGGCAAAGGCACGCATCTCGATGGCGGTCTGTACCCTGACCTCGACACCTCTTTTTTCAAGGGCGTCGGCAAGTGCAAGGGCGTTCATGGTGGTAGCAAGCATTCCCATATGGTCGGCTCTGGAGCGTTCCATACCGTTGCCGTCCTTGGCGCCTCTCCAGAAGTTGCCGCCGCCGACGACTATGCCGACCTCGACACCCAGCTCGACGGTCTTTTTCAGAGCGTCGCAGACCGAGCCGATCTTCTCGTGGTCAAGTCCGAAATGCTTATCTCCGGCAAGTGCCTCGCCGCTTACCTTTACCAAAACTCTCTTATATACGGGTTGCATATCCATCTCTCCTTTTCGTTCCCTATTATTTTACCGCAAAATTACCGTTTTGCATAGTCTATTTTGTTAAATTTCCCTCTGCAAGAGCAAGAAATTCTTCCTTATCTATCACCCTGACCCCCAAAGCAAGGGCACGCTCGAGCTTTGAGCCGGCTTCCGAGCCCGCAAGGACATAGGAGGTCTTCTTGGAGACCGAGGAGGACACCCTGCCGCCCTTGGCCTCGATGATGGCCGAGGCCTCGTCACGGGTCATATTCTCAAGGGTGCCCGTCAGCACGAAGGTAAGCCCCTCGAACACCCCGCCCTCAGGCAGGGCCTTTGCCGTCATATTGACACCTGCAAGCCTTAAACGCCCGATAAAGTCCCTTGAGGACTCCCGTTCAAACCAGCTCCGTATCCCCTTTGCGGTTATACCGCCGATGTCACGGATGGCGGCAAGGTCCTCCTCCGATGCCGAGGCTATGGCGTCAAGGTCGGAAAACGCCCCCTCCAGCGCCTTTGCCGTGGCAGTGCCGACGTTTGGTATGCCCATACCCGAAAGGAGCTGCCAAAGCTCCCTTGACTTGGAGGCTTCTATTGCGGAAAGGAGCTTGGAGGCCGACTTTTTACCCATATTTTCAAGGGCGGCGACCCTTTCTTCCTCCAAAAAGTATATGTCAGCGGGGCTTTTTACCATTCCCGAGTCCATCAGCGCCTCGACAAGGGCAGGGCCCAGCCCCTCGATATCCATCGCAGACCTGGAGGCAAAGTGCTCTATGCCCCTTGAAAGCTGTGCGGGACATTCGGGGGAGATACACCTCGTCGCCGCCTCGCCCTCAAGGCGGATGACCGCCTCGCCGCAGGAGGGACAGCACCTTGGCATCTCAAACTCGGCGCCGCCGCCGCTTTTCTCCACGCCGACGACCTCGGGGATTATCTCCCCCGCCTTACGTACACGCACAAGGTCGCCGATGCGGATGTTCTTTTCCTTTATAAGGTCCTCGTTGTGGAGGCTGGCACGGGAAACGGTCGTCCCCGCAAGCCTTACCGGCTCAAGCTCGGCCGTCGGGGTCAGCACCCCCGTGCGTCCGACCTGAAGGGTTATGTCAAGGAGCTTTGTCACCTTTTCCTCGGGCGGATATTTAAAGGCGACCGCCCATCTGGGTGCCTTGCCCGTCGAGCCCATCTGTGATCTGCCCTCAAGGCTGTCAAGCTTTACCACCGCACCGTCGGTGTCGTAGGCAAGCTCCTCACGCTCCCTTCCGAAGCGCTCTATGCCCTTAATTATCTCTTCGATGTCCGAGCTGACGGTGTAGTCGGGGCTGACCTTAAAGCCAAGGCTTTCAAGGTATGCAAGACTTTGGCTGTGGCTTTCAAGCCCAAGCTCGGCGGAATTCTGGAGGTTGAAGATGAACACCGACAGCCTTCTCTTGGCGCAAAGACCGCTGTCAAGCTGCCGCAAACTCCCTGCGGCGGCGTTTCTTGCGTTTGCAAGGAGCTTTTCGCCCCTTTCCTCACGCTCGGCGTTGAGCTCCTCAAGCACACGCCTTGGCATATACACCTCGCCCCGCACCGTAAGGCTCGGGGGATAGTCTCCCGACAGCCGCAGGGGTATATCACGCACGGTACGGAGGTTTTCGGTGATGTCCTCCCCCACCGTGCCGTCTCCTCTTGTGGCACCTTGGACGAATATTCCGTTTTCGTATCGCAGTGCGACCGAGAGGCCGTCTATCTTTCTTTCAAGCACGAAGGAGGGCTTTTCCACCGCCTCGGCTACCCTTTGGGCGTAGGCTCGGACCTCGTCTATATCAAACACGTCGTTGAGGCTTTCCATGGGAAATTCGTGCCGCACCTGCTCAAAGCCCTCAAGCACCCGTCCGCCCACACGCCTTGTGGGTGAGTCGGGGCGCACAAGGTCGGGGTTTTCGGCCTCAAGCCTTTTGAGCCGCTGCATCAGCATATCGTATTCGTAGTCGCTTATCTCGGGGGCGTCAAGGGTATAATACCTCTCGGAGTGGTATTCTATCTCCGATATGAGCCTGTCCATTTCGTTACGCAGATCCATGCACATCCCTCCAAGTCTTTATTTTACCACAAATCAAGAAAAAATTAAACCTCACCCGATACATTTTTCCGAATATAAAAAATTGTTGCATTTTACCCCCTATATGTGTTATTATATAAACGTAAGCAAGCCCTATTATTAAATTAAAAGGAGGCCGTGTCCATGAAAAGCTGTCGTTTCCACGCCCTTGTTTTCGCACTGTTGTGCGTCTGTCTGCTCTTTTCCGCCTGCGGGGGAAGTGTCAAGCCGACACCGGCCCCCGAGGATACCTCACCGCAGACGACTGCGGCGCAGACTACCGCAGTTCAGACCACCGAGGCCACTACCGTCCCCCAAACTACTGCACCCCAGACCACCGAAAGCTCGACTGCCTGTCCCCATCCGCCGAGTGAATGGGTGGTCGTAAAGGAACCGACCTGCACCGAAAGCGGAGAAAAGCACCGCATCTGTCCCCTCTGCGGCCACATCGATCCGACCTATCCCGTCCCCAGGGGGCATAACTTTCTCAACGGAGTCTGTGCCGTATGCGGCGATACCGATCCCGACTACATTTCCCCCGTATATCCGCCAAGCGAGGGGGAGATCATCTCCTTCAGAGGCAGCATAACCGCCGAAAGCATCACCTCCGAGCACACCTTCACAGCCCCGACCTACGGGCGTTACGTCTTCGAGCTTTTGGAGGTACATCCCGACAGCTCCATGCACATAGCCGTCTCCGACGCCAATGCGCTCATCGCTCCAAACCAGACCGTATGTGAGCTCGAGGGCGGAAAAAGCTACACCGTAACAATCACGCAGGACGTCGGATATTCCTCCTATCTCCTCAAGATAGCCCCGCCGAGCCCGACGGTCGACCTCACGGGCAAGACCTCATACCAAGACAGTCTGGAGGTCAGGTGGCAGGAAAGGTTCTACACCTACACCGCCGAGGTCTCGGGTCTTCACCGTTTTGATTTTTCGGGCTTTGAGCGTGCACAGCTTTACGCGGTACTGCGCAATGCCTCCGACGAAGCGGTGGCAGGCGACTTTATAGACAACGGAAGCGGTATCTTTGCCGAGCTTACCGAGGGCGAAAGCTACACCCTCAGAGTCCACCTCAATTACCTGACCTATCAACACAAGCCCGTCGTCGACTACACCCTGCAGGTTATTGCCCCCATACCCGCTCCGGGTGAGGGCGAGGTGCTTTCCTTCAGAGACCTCATAACCTCCCAAAAGAAGTCTAACCGCTACCTGTTTGCCGCCGAGGTCGACGGGTATTACTGCTTTGAGCTCTCGCAGTTTACCCCCGGTGCATCCATGAGGCTAAGCGTCTACGACAGTGAGGGGGTGTGTCAGATGCGGAAAAACGTCTTTGACGACCCTTACGGTGCCATAGCCTATCTTACCGCAGGTCAGACCTACACCGCCGAGATCCTCTACACCGATTCGGAGAGCTACTACACCTTAAGGATCGGCGCACCCAAGGCAGAGGCCGACCTCACGGGCAGGGAGCTCTATACCGACCGCACCGAGCTGAACTCCCAGCAAAATTTCTACCGCTACACCGCCGAGGTCTCGGGCATCCACCGCTTTGACTTTTTCTTCGAGGGCGACTCCGTCCTTAACCTTTCGCTGCTTGGATCGGACGGAAGCCTCATTTCCTCCGAGTTTATTGAGGGCGACCACGGCCTCACCGCCGAGCTTACCGCAGGGGAAAGCTACAAGCTCATCGTCATCCAACACACATCCGCTGCAGACTACACCATCCGCATCGGCAGACCCGACCCCCTGCGTGACATCACCGAGGGCGGCAGCGTATCGGACAATCTCGGCTTTTACTCCGAGTGCGACCTATACACCTACACCGCCGCACGGGACGGCTCTCACCTCATCGGTCTTTCGGGCTTTGAGCCCCTCTCCGAGGGAATGAGGATCGTCCTCACCCTGACCGACAGCCAAGGCAACACCCTGACAGAGCAGACCCTCACCCGGTCCGCACCGACGGTAAGCGTCGAGCTTGCAGGGGGAGAGACCTACCGCATCGCCCTTACACAGCTTGCGGAATTTTCAAATTACACCTTAAAGATCGAATAGTTCCGCATAATTTTCTTTCTGCGAGAGAAAATAAGGACGTGCCGAGTTTATTCAGGGAGAAAAATATATGATGAGTTTCATCAAAGGCATGGCCGCAGGGATGGCGGCTGCCGCGGTAGCGGGCTTCATCGTGATGCCCAAGCCCCGCAAATATGCCGTTCACATGAAAAGAAGTGCCGACAAGGCCGCCAAAAGCATCGGCGAGCTGGTCGACTCTGTAATTTCGGTGATAGGCTAAAAGAAAAAACAGGTGCAAGTCTTCTTGCACCTGTTTTTATTTTACGGTCTATCCTCCGTAATACACAACAGAGGGGACGCCGTCGGAAGAATTTCCGAGCATTTCAATTCCTGTTTCGTATTCCTTGACAAACATCTCAAAGGCAAGCTCTGACGGTTTTCCTCCCGCGTCAAGTTTGCTCTCAATGTCTTCGAACACTTCACGCATAACTTCGTAGTATTCCATTTCCTTCCGGACTTCTTCGGTAATCTTTCCGTTGAGGATATACTGAACGTGCTCGTCATATTCCATACGCCTTTGATCCATATACTTCCTCATACGTGCAGCTATGGTCTGCTCGGCATCCAGTCCGATATAATACCTTTCCCGAATGAGTTCTGCATTCATCTTGTTTACGTTGTATTCATGGGTCGAACCAAGAGCTGCGAGCTCTGTGTTGGTATATCGGGTCTCATAGCTACTGCATATCTCAATATACCCGTTATATTCCTCAACAGCTTTTGCCATCTCGGATTCTCTTACGTCGGCACGTGACAGATATCTATCCCATTCCTCCTGTGTGGTAATCACAGCTCGGCATCGATTAAGATATTCTCCCAGTTCTTCAGCAGTAAGACCATCCGTATCATTTGCATCAGCCATCCCGTGTTCCTGCATAAAGGAGGAAAGTCGTTGCTGCAGGTAGTTCATAAAGAGTCTCGTCTCTTTTTCTTCAGGTGTTTTTTCCTCTGACATGTCAGGGATTTCCAGATCTAAAACAGACTGTGCCTTATCAAGTTCGGAAGCAAGTGTCTGTTCTTTCTTGCTTTCAACAAGTGCATTTATCTGCCCCATGTTGTTATAGATGTTCTGTTCAGCCTGTGGAACATCGCCTTCGCCGTATACGGTTATCCCGGCAATAACAGCTGCGATCAAAACAATAACTAGGCTTCCGGTAATTATCGTTCTACGAATCATATTTCTTCCTCCTATCTTTAAGCTTCACGTTTAATACGTATGATGATTATTACTTCATCCTCATACTGACTTTGGTACAAATACGTGTAAAGATCAGCTGTACATGTATCTTCCGTGTGTGCAGCCAATGTAATCGATTCATCCATTAACATTTTATCACACACGATCATTGCATGCTGCCCAGATACCGGATTACTATCATTACACTTTATAATTACATTTCCTATCTGTACCGTATCATAAAGGTCTAAGTAATTTGCTTTTGCATCCTTAACCAAATAGTATCTACATTCATACCCTCTGGCATATCCCTCTCCCGTTGCATCAGTACCCCAGTGTTTTGCAAAGCTGTTTGCACCACTCCATGTCAAGGAATAATTCAGAGGTTCCTTTTCATGCAGCCAGGCAGAATTGCTATTCCACGCTCCTTCAATTTGTGCCATTCCTCCTGCTTCCAGACACTGCGACACAAAATTTGCACAATCCTGTGGCCAGGAATAATACGCTGGATTTCTGCTGTTATAATAGGTATATGCATAAGTTCTTGCAGCATTTCTATTATAGTTAGAGTTTGCGGAGTACTCGGTTATCATGCGTGTATTTATAACCTTTAGTTTTGTAGTGTCACCGGTTGACGGCGCAGACGTAGCTCTCACCTCTATAAAATAGGTAAGACTTACGTACATGTGAGTATCAGGTAATTCCATATACAAATACTCATTTGCATTTCCCGACTGTTGTGCCGTGTCCACGAGATAGTATACACCACCTTCAAGGCAGTACAGTTTCATGTCGTAATCTGCCCCTGTCGGCATATCAAAGAGACAAATATATGCCAAATCATAGGTGTCAAGTGTAAATTTCCAATATAACGTCTGTCCACTACTCATTCCGGACAGCGACACATTTGTTCCAAAAGTAATTTGCGTTGCAGTACTATAGCTGACATTAGAAAATGCTGCGGAACTCATTATCGGTACCGTAAGCATACAGACAGCCATTAGCAAAACAACTGATATAGGTCTTTTTAATTTCCGTATCCTTTCCTTTTCCTCCTAAATAATACCCAATGCATTCGGTACTTTTATTTTACAAGAAATAAGCTTTCACATCAATATACAAACATATATTTTTCATTATGTCAACAAAATTCAAGTTTGTTAAAAATTGACGTTGACAACTCCGTTGCAAATGTGATATTATTTATATAATGTGGCAAAAAAGAGCACCCGCAGGGGTGCTCTTTTTATTTCAGCATTTCGGGGTTGTCGTTCTTCGCAACCTGAATATATCGTTCTCAAGATCACTTTTCAATAGATTTTTAGGCGATGATGTGATATACTGTTATAAGAACGGAATATTACGTTACACCGTGGAGGTATGTTATGGAATTTCTTGAACTGCTCGCAGGGATACGAAACGGCATTCTCGATCCCATAGTGCTTGCGCTGACCGAGTTTGGCGGCGAGATGGCCTTCACCGTCATCGCCATGGTCTTTTTATGGTGCGTCGACAAGGCCTCGGGCTTTCAGATGATATTTGCCTGGACCATAGGCAGTGCGTCCACCCAGCTTATGAAGGTACACTTCCGCATCCCCAGACCCTGGGTGCGTGACCCCTCCTTTACCGCCGTCGAGGGAGCGATAGCCGACGCAGGCGGATATTCCTTCCCGAGCGGACACTCCCAGACCGCCGCATCGGTCTTCGGCTTTGCGGGCTACCGTGCAAAAAACGTAATTTTGAAGGTGGTCTGCTACCTCTTGATACCTGCGGTGATGTTCTCAAGGATGTACCTTGGGGTACATACCCCCGCAGACGTGGTAGTGGGTGCGGTATGCGGACTTATCCCCGTTGCGCTGGTCATCTTCCTGCTTGAAAGGTGCGGCAGAGGCGGCCGCATCGCCGTCTACGTCCTGCCCGTTGCCATTTCGGCAGTGCTTCTCATCTACGCCGCAGTGTCGGGTCTTGCCCCCACCGACGAGACCTTCGCAGAGGGTCTTTTCAACTCGGGCAAGCTGCTTGGTGCGGCGGGTGCTATGGTCATCTCGGCCGAGTACGACCGCAAAAAGCTCAACTTCTCCACCGATGCGGTATGGTACGCACAGATACTTAAGTGCGTTGTCGGTGCGGTCGGACTTCTTGCCATCCGCTCGGGGCTCAAGGAGGTATTTGCCCTCTTTACCGACGGTCTTTCGGGCAACGCCTTTTACGCCGTCGAGACCGTTCTGGGCGGGGTGCGCTACTTTGCGATGATGATCTTTGCGGGCATCCTCTACCCCATGACCTTTAAGCTTTGGCGGAAGCTCGGAAAAAAGTAAGCACAGAATTAAAAAACGGCTCCGAATTTCGGAGCCGTTTTTGTTATTTCAGTCTGAGCGTACCGTTTTCGGCAATGACCTCACGGTAGGTAACCGCCTCATAGGTCGAGTTGGGGGAGTGGAAGCTCATAAGCAGACGTCCGTCAAAGGTCTCAAAGAGTCTGCCGTGTCCACCCTCCTGATAACAGATGGGATTATCGGATATGGTGCTGAAAAGTAGGTCCTCCGAATGTTCCCACGGGCCGAGGATGCCGTTATCGGAGTACGACACGGCTATACAGTAGCCGAAATCGCCGAATCCCGACCAGGTAAGCGCAAGGCGGCCGTTCTCAAAGCGGTAAACGCAGGGTGCGTCGACGGTCTTGTTTGTATTGTTGCTGTGGGGCATCTCATAGCCTTCAAAGAGGATATGAATTTCTCCGACGAAGGAGGTCAGATCGGCAGACATTTTACTCACCGCCATGACGGCGTTTGCATCGAAGCCTCTGTCCATACTGGTTCCGAATATCATCCACGGGTCGCCGTTTTCGTCGACGTACAGCGTTCCGTCGCAGCTGTTCCAGTTGTCAGGGGTAACGTGGCCGTCGCTTATGAGGTCGTAGGGACCCTCGGGAGTGTCACAGCGGAACACGCCCATGCCCAGGTGTCCCGTAGAGGCCGAGGTATACGCTCCGAATATGTAGAACGCTCCGTTGTAGTAATAAAGCTCGGGCGCCCAATGGTCTGCTATGCCGTCGTAGGCCGGATTGGCGGGACCGTCCGGGCCTAAGAACTGCCAGGGCTCGCTCCAGTTGTAAAGATCGTCGCTGACGCGCATACTATACCCCGTTCCGACGGCGTAGTATTTTCCGCCGTAGGGCAGTACGCAGGGGTCTCTCAGGCGTACCATGGTGTTTTCGACGTCGCAGGGGAGAAAATTGCCCTCGTTATCGACGTATTCCTGCAGAAAACGGGCAACGGCGTAGGTAAGCTCGGTAGTGGTCTTACCCTTTATCTCGGCGTTTTCGCCGTCGCAGGTAATGCTGTAGCAGTGCTCTGCGTAGCTCTCGTCGCATTGGATTATGACGCCGGTGCCATCCGCCCCGGGATCGTACTTGTCATACTGCACGCTCTTTGGTCTACCGCCGAACACCGCCTCGACATAGTCGCGGTAACATCCGGCGGGCTCTTGAGTGCCCGAACCCCTGACGAGGATCGCCGAAAGGACGTCGGGAAGGTCCTCCTGCAAAGCGGCTGTGGTTGCAGATTCCCCATTCGCGGAACTGTCCGGGGCCGTCGTTACGGAGGTGCTTTCAATGGTAATATGGGGTGCTCCGGTCGTTGCAGATGTGGAATCGAGAGGGCCGGAGGGTGTCTTTGCACAGGAGCAAAGCAAGGCAAAGGTAAATAAGACAGCGCCGAATATCCTTTTTTTCATACAAATTGCTCCTTCCGCTCTGCGCTCCGAGCTTTCGGGCGCAGACAGGCTCGGAAACAGTCCAAGCCTTTGCTTATTTGAGCCTCAAATACCCGTCCTCGGCGATGACCTCACGGTAGGTAACCGCCTCGTAGGTCGAGTTGGGGGAGTGGAAGCTCATAAGCAGACGTCCGTCAAAGGTCTCAAAGAGCATTCCGTGTCCGCCCTCCTGGTAGCAAAGGGGATTATCAAGTGAGCCGCTGTAAAGAGGCTCGTCGGCTTGTACCCACGGGCCGAGTATGCCGTTGTCGGAATAGCATACGCCGACACGGTAGCCGTCTGCAAAGCCCGACCAGATGATGGCCAGTCTGCCGTTTTCAAAGCGGTAGACATAGGGGCCGTCGGTGACGTTATTGTTTGGGTTGCCCACAAGGTCGGAAGCCGAGAAGAGGGTGGTTATCTCGCCTGTCAGAGCGGTCAGGTCGGGGGTCATACGGCTTGCGACCATCGTGCCGATACCGTCGGGCATACTGGTCCACTCGTGGACGAATACCATCCAGGGATCGCCGTTTTCGTCGACGTAGAGCGAGCCGTCTATGCTGTCCCAATCCTTGGGGGTGGCGTGTCCCTCGCTTATAAGCTCGTAGGGACCTTCGGGTAGGTCACTGCGGAATACCGCAACCCCTCTGTGTCCCGTGGCGGCCGATTTGTAGGTGCCGAAAACGTAGAATTTTCCGTTGTACTCGTAAAGCTCGGGCGCCCAATAGTCGCCAACGCCGTCAAAGGCAGGGTTTTTGCAGTCCTTTGGAACAAAAAACTGCCAAGGGTCGCTCCAGCTGTGGAGGTCGTCGCTTACACGCATGGAATAGCCCGTACCGACGATGTAGTATTTCCCACCGTAGGGCAGTATGCAGGGATCACGCAGTCTAAGCACGGTGTTTCTGACCTCGCAGGGTATGAAGTTTCCCTCGTCATCGACGTATTCCTGCAGAAAGCGGCTGACGGCGTAGTCGATGGCGGCCGAAGCCTTTGCCTTTATCTCGGCGTTTTCACCGTCGCAGGAAATGGTGTATTCCCAATCGGAATAGCTTTCATCATACTGTATTATCACTGCTGAATCCTCCTTTTCGGGATCAAATTCTTCAAGCAACACCCTCTTCGGACGTCCTCCGAATCTCGCCTCAACGATGTCACGGTAGAGATTGATTGCACCGGCCGTACCCACTCCGCGTACGATGGGAGCATCCAGCACGTCGCATATTTCCTGCGGCGGGGCGGTGGTGGCCTCGGTCGTAGCCTCGGTAGTGGTCTGCGCCGCCGTCGAGGCGGCAGTGGTCTGCAAAGCGGTAGTCCCGACGGGGGTCGGGGCGCCCGTTTTACCGCAGGAGATAAGCATTAAAAGACAGATGCAAAGACAAACGATCCTCGCCCTTTTCATATTTTATCCTCCTTATATACGACGGTCGAACTCCTCTGCGTGCTCATTTCGCCAGCTTTCAAAGCAGCCCGCATCGAGACTTTGACGGATCTCGGCCATCATATTGTTGTAAAACCACAGATTGTGCATCACGCACAGCCTCAGCCCCAGCACCTCCTCGGCCTTGAGAAGATGTCTGATATACCCTCTCGAATACCTTTGGCAGACGGGACATCCGCACTCGGGGTCGATGGGAAGGGGATCGGTGGCGTACTTTTGGTTGTTTATATTTATCCTTCCGTGACGGGTATGAAGATGGCCGTGACGGGCGTTTCTTGCAGGCATCACGCAGTCAAAAAAGTCCACCCCACGCCATACCGCCTCGATTATGTTGCCGGGTGTACCGACCCCCATGAGATAGCGGGGACGGTCGGAGGGCATATACGGCTCGACGGCGGAGATTATCTCGTACATCTCCTCGGTGGTCTCTCCCACCGCAAGACCGCCTATGGCGTAGCCCGGCAGGTCAAGCTCGGCGATAGCCTTCATATGGTCGACACGCAGGTCGGGATAGGTCCCTCCCTGGTTTATTCCCCAGAGCACCTGCCCGGGGTTGACGGCGTTCTCCTCGGAGGTGTAGTCCGAAAGGGCCTTTTTGCACCTTTCAAGCCATCTCACCGTGCGGTCGCAGGAGGTCTTGACGTAGTCCCTTGGGGAGGGATTTTCGATGCACTCGTCGAATGCCATCGCAACGTCCGAGCCGAGGTTTGCCTGGATGCGCATGCTCTCCTCGGGTCCCATGAATATCCGCCTGCCGTCAAGATGGGAGGCAAATGTCACACCCTCCTCCTTTATCTTTCGCAGGGATGCAAGGGAGAAGACCTGAAAGCCGCCGCTGTCGGTAAGTATGGGCCTGTCCCAGGTCATAAATTTATGCAGTCCGCCCATCTCTCCCACCGCTCCGTCCCCCGGACGGAGGTGGAGGTGGTAGGTGTTTGACAGCTCTATCTGACAGCCGATCTGCTCAAGATCGTCCGCCGCAAGACCGCCCTTTATTGCGGCCTGGGTGCCGACGTTCATAAAAACGGGGGTCTCGACGGTACCGTGAGGGGTATGATAACGCCCTCTGCGGGCGTTTTTTTCGGTCTTTATAAGCTCAAACAAGCCCATTCACTCCTAAAATATCAGCATGCAGTCGCCGAAGCTGAAAAATCTGTACCTCTCGGCAACTGCCTTTTGGTAGGCGTTCATTATATTTTCCTTGCCCGCAAAGGCCGAGACCAGCATCAAAAGGGTGCTCTCGGGCAGGTGGAAGTTGGTAAGAAGCCCGTCCATACATTTAAAGGTATAGCCCGGGTAGATAAAAATCTCGGTGTTTCCGCTGCAGGGGCGGATAAGTCCCTTTTCGTCAGCAACCGTCTCAAGCACCCTGCAGGAGGTAGTCCCGACGGCGATGACCCGTCCTCCCCTCGCCCTTGCGGCGTTTATCTTATCGGCGGCCTCGGCGGTGACAACGTAGTATTCCGAGTGCATCTTATGCTCGTTTACGTCCTCGACCTTGACGGGGCGGAAGGTGCCAAGTCCCACGTGGAGGGTAACAAACGCCGTATCCACCCCCATAGCGCGAACTTTCTCAAGCATTTCGGGGGTAAAGTGCAGACCCGCCGTAGGAGCGGCGGCGCTTCCCTCGTGCTTGGAATAGACCGTCTGGTATCTTTCGGGGTCGGAAAGGCGCTCGGTTATATAGGGCGGGAGGGGCATTTCGCCAAGCTTTAGGAGTATCTCCTGCCATATACCCTCGTAGAAAAAGCGGACAAGCTTCATTCCCTCGCCGAGGTCGCCCTCTATCCTTGCCTTGAGTATCCCTCCGCCGAAGCTGACCTCTGCGCCCACACGCAGTCGTCTGCCCGGCTTTGCAAGGCACTCCCAACAGTCCCCTTCGGTCTGCCGTAGCAGTAAAAGCTCTGCCGCACCGCCGTTTTCACGCTCTCCCAGCAGTCTTGCGGGGATAACACGGCTGTCGTTGAAGACAAGACAGTCGCCCGCCCTGAGATAGTCGGTAAGCCGCTCGAATGCGGTATGCACTACCTCTCCGCTTTCACGGGAGAGGGCGAGCATTCTCGAGCCGTCACGGCGCTCGCAGGGGGTCTGGGCTATAAGCTCGTGGGGAAGGTCGTACCAAAAATCGGAAGTTTTCATCTGTGTTTTTCCTCAAATATGTAAAAAAGATCAGTTTATAAGCATAAAAAGCCTTGCGCCGAGATATCCCAGCAGTCCGCAGCAGGGAAAGGTAAGCACCCACGCAAGAAGCATTCCTCTGACCCTGCCAAGGTCAACTCCGCCCCTGCCGACCGACGCTCCCGCCCCCATCACGGCGGCGGTATGGGTATGGGTCGTGCTGACGGGCAGTCCAAGCGCTCCCAAGGTCAGAAGGGTCATCGCCCCTGCAAGGTCCGCAGAAAGGGCGCGGCATTTTTCGGGGCGGACCATTCGTCTGCCGACGTTGTCGATTATTCGTCTGCCGCCGATAAGGCTTCCAAGGGATATTGCAAGGGCGGTCGCCACCGCTATCCAAAGCGGAACGCTTCCGTCCTCCGAGCCGCCGAGGCAGAGCATCATCACGCCCATCAGCTTTTGGGCGTCCTGTGCGCCGTGCATAAGGCTCATGGCTCCTCCGCCGAGTACAAGGGCAGGTCTCACCGCCGCCTCGGCAGTGCGTTTTTTCAAAAACAGCCTTCGGGCAAGCCTCGTGCTCCAGAAGCCGAGAACGAATCCCAAAAGGCTTGAAAGGACCAGTCCCCAAAGGACCCCCTTCCACTCCTCAAGGCCGATGCCCGACCTGCCTGCAACGGCTATGGCACTGCCGCCGAGGGCGGCAAGCAGACCGTGACTCTCGCTGGTCGGTATGCCAAAGCGGTAGGCCGCAAGCGACCACACTATCACCGCCCCAAGCCCCGCAAAGACTGCCGCGGAGGCGAGCGCCCCCTCCAGTCTGACGCTTCCCATCACGCTTTGGGCGATGCGTGGGCTGATGCAGACCGATATCACTCCGCCAAGGAGGTTGCAAACCGCCGCCATTATAACGGCGGTCCTCTGTTTTATCGCTCCCGACGAAACACAGCCGGTTATGGCAACGGGCGCATCGGTCATCCCGTTTACGACCATCACACCGATGGCAAGCGCCGCCGCAATGGCGGCCTTCGGATCTTGGCTCAGACGGTAAAAAAGCTCCGAAACGGTCACTTTTGGGTACTCCTTTATAACCGTTGCCAGTTTAAGTATAACAGAATCTCCCCTGTTTTGCAACGGTGATTTTTTTATGCTATAATAATATATACATCTCTTCGGACAAAAAGGACTGACGGTATATGAACGCTCTACCCCGTGTAGTTTCGGCCCAGGCCGTGGCAGGCTTCGGCAAGTGCGGACTCGGCATTGCACTTCCCGTAATATCCTCCTGCGGCGCAGAGGTCTGCCCCCTGCCGACCGCCGTTTTAAGCGCCAACACCTCCTTTCCAAGGGTCTCCCTGACCGATATATCTTCAAAATTTTCCGAATGGCTCGAGAGCTGGGGCGACATCGGCTTTGAGGCCGACGCACTCTGCTCGGGCTTTTTGTCCTCCCCCGACCAGGCAGAGCCTCTGCTTGAGATGCGAAGGCTCTTAAACCCCAAGCTCGTCCTTGTCGACCCAGCGATGGCCGACCACGGAAGGCTCTACCGCACCTGCACCGACGCCCACGTTGCCGCACAAAGGCGGCTTATCGAAGGCTGTGACGTTACCACACCAAACCTCACCGAGCTTTGTCTGCTTACCGACAGAGACTACCGTCCCGACCTCTCCCCCGACGATATTGCCCTTGCCGCAGAGGCACTCGGCGCACCGACGGTGGCCGTTACGGGTATTGAACGTGGCGAGGAGCTCAGGGTGGGGCTTTACGACGGAGACTACCGTGAGCTTCGCTTTAAGCGGCTGGATTTTTCCATGCACGGCACGGGCGACCTCTTTGCCTCGGTGCTCATCGGCGGGCTCGTCACCGGCCATTCCCCCAAGCGTTCCCTTATCTCGGCGGCGGAGTTTACGGCCTTTGTCATGGAGCAGAGTCGCCTCCTCCCCGATTTTCCCCGCAGGGGACTCTGCTTTGAGCCCTATCTTCATATGCTTTCGGGCGGAGTTTTTTCGTCAATTTAGTTTTTAGTTGCAACGGCAACGGAAATTATCCTTCAAACGGGGTATAATTGCCTCAAAGAAAGAAAGGATATGTTAAATATGAAGCTCAAAAAGACGATCTCATTTCTCCTCACGGTTGTAATACTTCTCACCGCCTTTGCCGCCTGCGGAAAGGCAAAGACCGACGATACCGTCATCCGCATCGGCGGAATGACCGGCCCGACCTCGATGGGACTTGTAAAGGCCCTCTCCGACGGCGGCGACGGGGTGGAATTCACCCTCGCAGGCTCGGCCGACGAGCTCACCCCCAAGCTTGTTCAGGGTCAGCTCGACATGGCGGCAGTTCCCGCAAACCTTGCCTCGGTGCTCTATAACAACACCGAGGGCAAGATACAGGTGCTGGCGGTCAACACCCTCGGCGTGCTCTACATTGTCGACAAGGGTACGGGCATTACCTCTCTTGAGGACCTCAAGGGCAAGACCCTCTACGCCACCGGCAAGAACACCACCCCCGAGTACTCCCTGCGCTACATCCTCACCTCCAACGGCATCGACCCCGACAACGATCTGACCATCGAATGGAAGAGCGAGGCCACCGAGGTCGTGGCGACCCTCGCCACCCTCGAAAGCGGCGTTGCGATGCTTCCCCAGCCCTACGTCACCGTCGCCCAGACCCAGATCCCCGAGCTCGTCTCGGCCATCGACCTGACCGCCGAGTGGAACAAGCTTGACAACGGGAGCTCCCTTGTGACCGGCGTTCTCGTGGCAAGGAAGGAATTTGTCGATGCCCACCCCGAGCGTGTTAAGGAATTTCTTAAGTCCTACGAGGCATCCATCGCCTACGCAAACGCCAATCCCGAGGAGGCCTCGGTCCTTATAGAGCAGTACAACGTCTTTAAGGCGGCAGTAGCCAAGAAGGCCATACCCTTCTGCAACCTCGCCTTCCTTTCGGGAAACGATATGAAGGCCGCCCTTGAGGGCTACCTCGGGGTACTCTTTGCGGCCAATCCCAAGGCGGTAGGCGGCAAGCTGCCCGACGCAGGATTCTACTATGGAGCAAAATAGTCGCAGGATAATACGAAACATCTTAGCTACAGCCGCAGCCCTTGCCCTTTGGCAGGCTGCGGCTATGCTGCTTGACCAGAAGATACTCCTTGCCTCCCCCATCGAGGTGGCAATAAAGCTTTTCAAGCTCCCCTCCGAGGGCGGATTTGTAAGCAGTGTGCTCTTCAGCCTCGGCAGGATACTGGGCGGCTTTGCCCTCGGAGTTCTGCTTGGCACACTTCTTGCCGCCCTTGCGGCAAGGTATAGCCTTTTGGAGACCCTTTTCAAGCCCTATATGACCACCGTCAAGTCGGTGCCGGTTGCATCCTTCGTGGTCATTGCGCTGATATGGTTGAGCTCCTCGGGGCTTTCGGTCTTTATCTCATTTTTGATGGTGCTTCCCATCGTCTATACCAACATCCTTACGGGGCTCAAGGCGGCAGACAGCCGTCTTGCCGAGGCGGCCGACGTCTTTAAGATGTCGCCTCTGAGGCGGCTGATATACATCCGTCTTCCCGCACTGAAGTCCTACGTTATCTCCTCCTGCAGCGTTTCGCTCGGACTTGCATGGAAGGCAGGCACGGCCGCCGAGATCATCGGCATACCCGAGGGCTCGATAGGCGAGCGTCTCTACCAGGCAAAGCTCTACCTTGCGACCGACGAGCTTCTCGCATGGACGGTGGTCATCGTCGGCTGCTCGTTTATCTGCGAAAAGCTGACCGTCCGCCTTATAAAGCTCATTTTCAGGGAGGTGGAACGGCTGTGAGCGATATAGTCATAAAAAATCTCTCAAAGAGCTTCGGGCAAAAGAGGGTGCTCTCTAACCTCTCGGCGGTCATCCCCGAGGGGCGCTTTACCGCCGTTATGGGCGCCTCGGGCTCGGGAAAGACGACGCTTGGGCGTATACTTCTGGGGCTTGAAAGAGCCGACAGCGGCAGCATAGAGGGACTTCCCGACCGCCTCTCGGCGGTGTTCCAGGAGGACAGACTTTTCGAGGAGTTCTCCGCACTTTCTAACCTCCGTGCCGTCGCAGGCCGAAAAAGAGACGGCGAGATGGCCGCACTTTTAGAGGCGTTGGGGCTCGGAAGGGAGATAAACGCACCCGTTTCCTCCTTTTCGGGAGGGATGAAGCGGCGGGTCGCCATTGCACGTGCCATAGCCGCGCAGGGCGAGCTTACGGTGCTTGACGAGCCCTTTTCGGGGCTTGACGGCGAGACAAAGCTCTCGGTGATGGCCTTTGTCAGACAAAAGCTTTCGGGAAAGACCGTCCTTTTGATAACCCACGACCCCTCCGATGCGGAATTTTTCGGCGCAGAGACCATAAGGCTTTGACCGAGGGTAAAAAGTGTGGTATAATACCAAAAGACTGAAAAAAAGGAAACGAATATGGATATCACACTATACAGCGAACTAGGCGTAAAAAACGAAATAAAAAAGGCCGTTGACAAGCTCGGCTTCGAGGAGATGACCGAGATACAGTCCCGTGTCATCCCCGTGATGCTTTCGGGCTCGGACGTCGTCGCCAAGGCCCCCACGGGTACGGGCAAGACCTTTGCCTTCGGCATACCCATCGTCGAGCGCATCGACCCCGAAAATACCGCACCCCAGGCGCTCATCCTCGCCCCCACCAGAGAGCTTGCTACCCAGATACAGGGCGAGATACGAAAGCTCTGCGCCTTCCTTCCCGACGTCCGCTCCATCGCCCTTTACGGCGGTCAGCCGATAAACCAACAGATAACCGCACTAAAAAAGAGGCCGCAGATAATCGTTGCCACCCCCGGCAGGCTTCTTGACCACATCCGCCGCCACACCGTCAAGCTTGCAGGCGTACGCATTGCCGTCTGCGACGAGGCAGACGAGATGCTCGATATGGGTTTTTTCAAGGACGTTTCGGAGATACTTAAGCGCCTTCCCGAGGACAAGCAGCTGACGATGTTCTCGGCCACCATAACCCGTGAGGTCATGGACATAATGTGGCTTTTCCAGCGTGACAGCGTTGAGATAACCGTCGAGGCCGAGGCCGACACCAAGCCCAAGATCACCCAGTACTCCATCGAATGCTCGGGCGGCGCAAAGACCGACAATCTCGTAAAGCTCATCAAGACCTACGGCTACGAGCGTGTAATGGTCTTTTGCAACACCAGACGTATGACCGACATACTTTTCCACCGTCTCAAGGAGAAGGGCTTTTCGGTCGAGGCACTCTCAAGCGACATAAACCAGACCCAGCGCACAAAGATAATGAACAAATTCAAGGCCGAGCAGATCTCGGTGCTGGTATCTACCGACGTTGCCGCAAGGGGCATTGACGTCAACGACGTCGATGCGGTTTTCAACTACGACGTACCCCAGGACAACGCCTACTACCTCCACCGCATAGGCCGTACGGGACGTGCAAAAAAAGAGGGCGTAAGCTACGTCTTCTACGATTTCACCGAGGCAGGCCGCCTCAAGGACATCATCCGTTACACCCACTCCGACATCCGCCCCGCCGCCGTCAGCTCCACGGGCGAGCTTGTCGAGATAAAAAAGGAAAAATAAGTTTAGAGGGCGACAGAGAAATCCGTCGCCCCTTAATTTTACAAAATCGTGTTGAATAAAAGAAACCGCAAAAGTCAAGTCATATTTTCTTTTTCATCAGTCCGTGCTTATTGCAGTAAATATACAAATATCCGCTACCACGAAACTGAAATCTTGTCTCGGCGTTGCCTTCGGGATAGAACTTTACAAACTGAACTCTGTCCGAAGTAAGGTAGGCAATAAACGAAATAAAATGGCTTTTTGTCATATCGTGTTTCACAGTAATAAAATGCTCGTCCTCGACCTTTTCAATGGTGATTTCGTGTGTGTTGTCAATGTCCTCTGCCTCGAGCGGCGGCAGCTTGATGCCGCAACAGCTGATAACCGCATCGCCCATGGCACGAATTACATTGCCGCACACAGGACACACGTAAAATTTTGACCGCAAAATGTTGGAAGAAACATTTTTATTGATAACCGTATCTCCCGACATAAGTTCCATAACCGAAACGCCGAGAGCCGT
>JAFXIT010000052.1 GCA_017532825.1 Clostridia bacterium | reverse complement strand
TACTTCGAACTCAAGGCCGTTCTTTTCTGCAAGTTCTTTGATGTGGGCTATGCTCTCATAGCTCCATACGCCGCCGGGGGCGACGTCGTAGACCGCCGAGACGATACCGCTCATCGGCGGCTCAAAGCCGATATCCGCAACGGTCAGCTTCCCCGTATGGGAATACCCCGGGTAGAGAAAATGGCAGGGCTTTGGGGCACAGAATGCGACCGTGGCCGTTGCTTTGACGGCACAGCCAAGCACCCTGCCGCTGTCGCACTCCACCCCCGAGGGGATGTCAAGTGCAAGGGTCGGAACAGTTCCGTCCAGGGCGCAGATCACCTTTTTGACCGCACCCTCGGGCTCACGGCTAAGTCCCGTACCGAAAATTGCGTCCACTGCACAGGAAAAGGACGAAAGGAGGCTTGCAGGGTCGGTGTCCTCGGTTATAAGGGAAACAAGACCGTTTTGAGCCTCAAAAAGCTCCTTTTTCTCCCTTGCAAGCTCGGAAAAGTTGTCTGAAAATACAAAGCATACCGCTTCCGCACCCATAGCCCGAAGCTCACGTGCGGCTACAAAGCCGTCTCCGCCGTTGTTTCCGCTTCCGCAAAACACCGCAAAACGCCCCATCGGCGCAAGGTCAAATGCGGCATAAGCGGCGGCAAGCCCCGCCTTTTCCATCATTTCGGAAAAGCTTATAGGGGCGGCCTTTTCGGCGGCGGATATCTGTGCTTTGGTAAGAACGGTCATTTTGTCCTCCATACGACCGTGGCCGTTGCCACGGTATCGGTGTGGGCTATCGACAGGTCAAACTCATACTCGGCGTAACGCTCGGCAAGCTCGCCCTGCAGTATTAGGTAGGGACGGCCGCTCTCAAGGTGGCCAACCTCCACCCTGCCGTGCATGGCAGAGAAAACGCCGAGCCCGAGCGCCTTGACAAAGGCCTCCTTGGCGCAGAAGATGCCTGCGGCGGTGGCGGCACGGCCGTTTATATAGCGCAGCTCGTCGGGCGTGAACACACGCTCGGTAAAGCCGACGTCCTCTAAAAGCCTCTCAAAGCGTGCCACGTCGGCGATGTCCGTACCTACCCCGATGCTCATTTTTTGAACTTTCTGGGTATCTGTGCACGGATGCCCTCGATAAATTTTTCGTTGGGCTCGAATATCAGCGCCGCAGACTGACCCTCGGTCTTGTAGACCATAAGCCAACGCTTGGGAGAGCGAGGCGAGGAGGATGCGTCGATCTTTTTAAGACGGGCGTAGCGTGCGGTGTCGGATGCGTGCGCCTCGTCCATGGGGAAAAGCACCTCTACGTCGTCAAGCGAGAGGTCGGAAATGAGGCTCTTGCGGCGCTCACGGGCAATTATCTTGTCAATATCGACCGAATCGTTGGTCAAGACATACTCGTACTCAACGTCAAACTCCTTGTAGGCAAAATATATGCCAACGCCGACACCGATTATTATCAGCAGTACCAAGACACCCGCATAGAGCATGCCAAAGGTCATGGCAGCGATACCGAGGATGCCCAGGCCCACCTTTTTAAGAAGGTCCTTGAAGTCGGGAATCTTTTTTACAAGCTGTTCGTTGAATATGTCGCCCATATACTCAATCCTTTCGGGTGATCTCGTCAAATATGGCCTCGGCGGCACGTTTACCTGCGCCCATGGCAAGGATGACGGTTGCCGCACCTGTCACGGCGTCACCGCCTGCGTAAACGCCGTCACGGGAGGTCTTGCCCGTCTCCTCGTCGGCAGATATGCAGCCCTTGGGGGTGAAGATGATACCGCCCGTGGTCATGCGGATAAGGGGGTTTGGTGAGGTGCCGATGGACATTACAACGGCGTCGACCTCTATTTCAAACTCGCTGCCCTTCTTTTCGACGGGACGGCGGCGGCCCGAGGCGTCGGGCTCGCCAAGCTCCATTTCGATGCAACGGACGGCCTTGACCGCACCGCTTTCGTCGCCGAGTATCTCGACGGGACTGCAAAGGAGCTTAAAGTCGATGCCCTCCTCCTTGGCGTGGTGTATCTCTTCGGCACGGGCGGGAAGCTCGCTCTCGCCACGGCGGTAGACTATGTACACCTTCTCGGCGCCAAGGCGCATGGAGCAGCGTGCGGCGTCCATAGCGACGTTTCCGCCGCCGACGACGGCGACGTTCCTGAAGCGCTTGACGGGGGTATCGTACTCGGGCAGATATGCCTTCATAAGGTTTACACGGGTCAGAAGCTCGTTTGCGGAGTAAACGCCGTTGAGGTTCTCGCCCGGAATGTTCATAAAGCTCGGAAGTCCTGCGCCCGTGCCGATAAATACGGCTTCGTAGCCCTCCTCAAAGAGCTCGTCGACGGTCTTGGTGCGGCCGACGACACAGTCAAGGCGGATCTCGACGCCGAGGGCTTCGAGGTTGTCTATCTCCTTTTTGACGATGGCCTTGGGCAGACGGAACTCGGGTATGCCGTAGACCAGAACACCGCCTGCGGTGTGGAAGGCTTCAAAAACGGTGACCGATACGCCACGGGCGGCAAGTGCGCCTGCACAGGTAAGTCCTGCAGGGCCTGCGCCTACGACGGCGACACGGTGGCCGTTGGGCTCGGGCTTGACGGGGGGTATATCTTCGGCGTTGTCGGCGGCGTAGCGCTCAAGACGGCCGATGGCGACGCTCTGTCCCTTTATGCCACGGACACAGCGGCTCTCGCACTGGCTCTCCTGGGGGCATACTCTGCCGCAGACGGCGGGCAGGGCGTTGGTGGTCTTTATAATGTCACGGGCGGCGTTTACGTTGCCCTTTGCAAGCTCGGCTATAAATTCGGGGATGCGTACTCCCACGGGACAGCCCTTCATGCAGGGGGCGTTTTTGCAGTTTAGGCAACGTGCGGCCTCGTTGAGTGCCTCCTCGGCGGTGTAGCCGCAGGCGACCTCTTCAAAGCAACGGGCACGGTATTGCGGATCGAGCTCCCGCATGGCGGTCTTTTCGTTTTGCATGTTAGGCATTTTTCTTGTTCTCCCCATTCAGTCTGCAGTCGCGGCTCATTATGGCGTGGTGCTCCTCGGGCTTGTAGAAGGCCGCACGGCGCATGGCTTCGTCAAAGTCGACCAGGTGTCCGTCAAATTCCGGACCGTCCACGCAGGCAAATTTGGTCTCTCCGCCGACGGTGAGGCGGCATCCGCCGCACATTCCCGTGCCGTCGACCATTATCGGGTTCATGCTGACTACCGTCTTTATGCCGTAGGGCTTGGTGGTCAGACAGACAAATTTCATCATTATCAGCGGACCGATGGCGATTACGGCATCGTACTCCGCACCGTTTTCGATGTTGCGCTTGAGGGCGTCGGTGACCAGACCCTTGTTGCCGTTGGAGCCGTCGTCAGTCATTATGCAGAGGTTTTCGGAGACGGCCTTCATCTCGTCCTCGAAAAATATAAGGTCCTTGGAACGGAAGCCCGCTATAACGTCGACCTCACAGCCCATCTCGTGGAGGGCCTTGGCCTGGGGATAGGCTATCGCACAGCCAAGTCCGCCGCCGGCCTTCTG
>JAFXIT010000051.1 GCA_017532825.1 Clostridia bacterium | reverse complement strand
CTCCGAGAAATTTTTTGTCTTATGTCAACCTTCACGCCGCAATATCACTTTTGCCTTCGGCAAAAATATCACTGCGAAGCAATATCACTGCGCTCTCGGCGCAATACCACTCGTCGCTTGCGACGAATAAAACTAAAAAAAGACAGACCCTGCGGTCTGTCTTTTTTTTACTCGAATCTTATTATCTTACAGGGCTTGCCGGTCTGCTCGCAGTAGCGGATGACCGAGAGGGTGCCCCGTGAGGAGCCGTCCCAGAAGGCAAGGACGGTATCGGCGTAGTCGACTATGAGCTTATTGCGGACGATGGGGGCGCCTCGGCCGTACTTATCATACTCGGGCAGAAACTCGGTCAGCTTCAGACCGTTTCTGCGGGCGTAGTCGGCCGCACAGCTGTCGACACCTCGGGCGCCGCCCGAGACTATCTCGTCGCAGTCCTCGGGGAGGTACTCTGCGAGGTTTGGTACTATAATATTTCTTGAGCCGATGACGGCAACCTTCATAGTATTATCTCCTTGTGACCGCTGTCCACCCAAAAAAGGTGCCGGACGGTGACCGTCCGGCGATAAAAAAAGGAGGGGACTATTGCGGATGGCGCTAACATCCGATGACGGAAGGGGGGTAATCCTTCCTCACGGTCATATAATATCATTTCAATATGAACAATTATTGCGGCAGATATGTAATTTTTGTTAATCCGTCGCTATTTCCTGCTCATACCAACCCAAAAGAAGGTCGGTCATCCGTCCGTAGCTCTTTACGCCGTCGGACTGGCCCTGACCCTTGAGGTAGCTGTCGTTGACGACGTCGGCCACCTCGGCGGCCTTGCCCTCGTACTGCGACCAGTGCAGGGCGTACTGACGGATGTCCTCACGCACGATATCGTTGTAACGGGAGGCAACGTCGGCGGCAAGCTCGACGTTTGCCGAGGTCAGCGAGTTTTGTGTGTAGAGCAGGCTCATCAGCGCCGCACTGTATGCAAGCAGGGGGTCCTCGGCGTCCCAAAGGACGTACCAGGCGTAGAAGTTTGCCTCGTCCTCACGGGCGATGCCGTAGCGGTGGGCCATTTCGTGTGCCATGGTAAAGGGCAGATCGGTAAGTGTGTTGTTGCTGTTGACGTTTGCCTCGCCGGTGTAGGGGGTAAACATACCCGTGATGCGGGTGTGTGACATCGGCTCGGAGGCGAGGACGTACTTTGCAGCTATCTCGGGACGGTCGGTCGTCCTTTCAAACTCGGCGGCGACCGTTTTTGCAAGCTCTCTGAAGCTCGGCTCACCGCCCTCGTGCGCCAAGGGCGCAAGCTCGTTTACACGCTCGGCAAGCCAGAGGTTGAGGGCGTAAAGACGGGTCGGCTCCTTGGGCGAATCGTCGTAGCCGAGGGTCGAGGCGAGCTTGGGAGCGTTGTAGTTGCCCGCCCAAAAGCCGTAGAAGATGAAAAGCACGGCCGAGAGCAGCAAAACGCCCCTCGAAAGAAGCGACATAAACCTCGAAAGGCGGTCGGGCCCGAGGATAACGACCTTAAGCAGCCAAACTATCGAAACTGCGACGGTCAGCACAAGCAGATAGACCAGTATCTCGGCCACCGAGAAGGGGACAAAGCCCGTCACCCATGCAAAGATGTTCATCACGAACCTCGACACGGGGCGGTAGTAGCGGTCTACGAAGCCTTCGCTTCTGCAGAGTGCGGCGCACAGCCCCGCAAGGGCGAAGAGTATTGCCGCCGCAACAAAGCGGTTTACCGTCCTGCGAAAGCCGATACGGGCGAGCTTTTCGTTGTTTTCTTCCCTGCGAGCCATATTACTGGGCGGCTATGAGAGCCTCGAGCATATCCTTGGCCTTTTTGATATCAATGGCCTGCTGCTCGCCGTCTATCTCACGCTCGATGGTCATCGGACCGTCGTAGCCTATCTCCTTAAGCTTCTTTACAAGCGCCTTCCAGTCGACCTTGCCCTCGCCCATGGCCTTTTCGTGACCGAGCTCACGGCCGTTTACGGGGTAGACGCCGTCCTTGCAGTGGAAGTCACGGACGTACTTGCCGAAAACGTCCAGCGCATCGACGGGGTTGCCCTTGCCGTAGAGGATGAGGTTGCCGGTGTCGAGGTTGATGCCGAGGTTTTCGCCGCCGAGGTCCTCAATGGTGCGAAGGAGGGTCACGGGGGTCTCCTGACCGGTCTCAAACAGGAAGGTCACGCCAAGCCTCTTGCAGACGCGAAGTATCCGCTTGAGGGCGATGAGAGTACCCGCATAGAGGGGGTCGTTGAGGTTTTCGGGTATAAAGCCGCAGTGGGTGGCAAGCTGCTTTATGCCTGCCGCCGCCGCAAATTCGACACCCTTTATAAGGGCCTCGGTGCGGACGTGACGGTAGCTCTCGGGCACAAGTCCGAGGTCCATGGGACCGTCGTAGAAGTTCCAGGAGGCGGGACCCGGCCAGCCGCACCAGAAGGTGCTGACCGATACGCCCGATTCCTCGACCGTCTTCTTGACCCATGCCGCACGCTCGGGGGTCATTGCATTGTTGTCCCAGGAGCATATCTGGACGGTCTCAAAGCCGTTTGCCTTTGCATTTTCAAGTCTCTTTGCCAGGTCGTCGCCAAGTCCGACTACTACGCCGACTTTAATCATATTATCATTCCCCTTTGGTATTTTTCTGTGTTTATTATACCACTCTCCACGCCCCATTGCAACGGAAATTTTTAGCGTGGGAGGGAACAAAATAAGGAGAACGCAACCGCCATTGGGCTGCGTTCTCCCTCCGCTTTAAGCGGCGTTTGTTATCCGTTGTTATTCTTGTATCAGTATCCGCATCGGAAGAAGCCCCTTGTTTTCATCGTCCAATGCATCCTGCGCTGTAAGGCTTTGATCATCGGAAAGATACAATATCCGATGCTCAAAGTAGACATTTTCCACAGTCCCTTCAACCATATATCCATATCCCTTTGCGAGCTGATCTGCCACCTGCGCAGCAAGCGCATCCTTTGAAAGACTCTGAATATCCGTCACCGCCAGAGTTGCGACATGATATTTTCCGTCTATTCGACAGAGATAGGTATATTCCGTGGACGGATCTGAGTACTCCTTATGAGGCGCATTGCCATAGATCATTGCGTGGTCTCGGGAGCCTCTTTCTTCAAATTGAAACGTAAGTATGCCGATATCCCAAAGCTTATTCATGTTAAAGTACGGCAGGTTTACGACCTCGGGCAGATTATTATATAATCCAAGGATATAGTCGGTCACCGCTGTGGGGTCAAGGGTGATATACTTTGCATCTATCGAGGGCAGGAATCCGTCCTCGGGCGGTGGGGGGAGCCCGATACCGCCTACTATTATGATATAGGGATCAAACTGTACCGAGTCAAGCCTCATGCTTTGTATCTTCTCGGCGGTCAGCCCTTCGACCGTAGTCAGAACAAAGTCGGTAATCTCGTTCTCTCCGATCGTATCCTCGATACGGTAGAAATAGTCGTGCTCGGTCATCTTTTGGGCAAGCCTTGAGGGGTCTCCGTTTTCAATATGGTACGAGGTCAGCCTCATGCTGTAATACCTTCCGTCAATAAACGAAACGTAGGTGTATACCGTATAGTCGTCGGGTACAATGATCAACAGGGCGCAGTCGTCTTCCCCGGTCAGCGGACGCAAAAAGTCCTCGGCCTGGGCAACCGTTGTCTGATAGTAAACATGGTTAAAGGTCGGAATGCCGACGTCCTCGCCCTTGTGTATCTTGGAGATGAGCTCGACCGCCTGTGCTCCGTCGGCGGTAATATATCCTACAAGAGGCTCGGGTGCCGCAGTCGTGGATTCGGCCGTTGCAGAACTGCTCGAACTGCTTGAGGTGCTTTGCACCTCGGACGCTGTGGTCGTAGCTTCCGCTGTGGTCTGTTGCGCCGTCGTTTGCGGCGCAGTCGTGGTCGCAACCGTGGCCGCCGTGGTCTGCTTCGGCTCTGCGGCATTGCCTTCACAGGAGGCAAATACGCATAAAAGCAAGACAAGGGGCAGCATGATCTGTAGGACTTTTTTGGTTGTTTTCATCGGTCTTTACCTCCGTTTTGTTATATTTGCGGAACTTCCGCACCTCCATTATAATATAGATATATGTATCCTGTCAACACCCTCCGAGAAATTTTTTGTCAAGGACAAGTTTGCAGTTCCAAGCGCATTATAACACCGTATGGTGTTATAATTCAATACCAAACGGTGTTTTTGCGTATAATGAGGTCAAACAGTTATATGCGAGGTCGGATATGGCGGTATACAGACGTGTGCGTGATCTGCGAGAGGATCACGACAAGACCCAAAAAGAGATCGCCCAACTGCTCAATATGCAGACTACGGTCTATCAAAGATACGAGCGCGGGGAGCGAGAGCTTCCGCTTTGGGCGGCAATAAAGCTTGCACGGTATTACGGCGTGACACTCGACTACCTTGTTCATGAGTGACCCTCCTCCACGCCGCAATACCACTGCGAAGCAATATCACTGCAAAGCAATGCGCAATAATATTGCGCATTGCTCAACTCACAACTCACAACTCATAACTCTAAACTCTAAACTCTAAACTCTAAACTCTAAACTAAAAAAAGACACCCTTTTGGGGTGTCTTTTTCAGCTCATTGCTCTTAATAGTTTTCCTTGCGGAGCTCGAAGTAGCTCTGGGGATGGGCGCAGGTGGGGCAGACGAGGGGAGCCTTTTTGCCCATGACGAGGTGGCCGCAGTTGCGGCATTCCCAGATGGCCATCTCGCTCTTTTCGAATACGGCCTGGGCCTCGACGTTGGAAAGGAGCTTGCGGTAGCGCTCCTCGTGGGTCTTTTCGATGGCGGCGACGAGACGGAAGCGGGCGGCGAGCTCGGTAAAGCCCTCCTCCTCGGCATCCTTGGCAAAGCCTGCGTACATATCGGTCCACTCGTAGTTTTCGCCGTTTGCGGCCTCGAGGAGGTTTTCGGCGGTGGTGCCGATGCCGTTGAGGGCCTTGAGCCAGAGCTTGGCGTGCTCCTTTTCGTTGTTGGCGGTCGCCTCAAAGATGGCGGCTATCTGCTCGTAGCCTTCCTTTCTTGCGGCGGAGGCGAAGTAGTTATACTTATTTCTTGCCTGGGATTCGCCGGCGAAGGCCGCCAGCAGGTTTTTTTCGGTCTTGCTTCCCTTAAGGTCCATGGTATTTATCTCCTTTTTATTAATATACTATCCCCGCTCGGGGAGAAATATTCCAAAAAGGTCGCCCTTTTTGTTTACAGGGGCTTGTCGAGGATTATCTTGCCTTCCTCGGCGCTCTTGAAGGCCAGCTCGATGACCGTCAGCACTCTTACCATCTGCTCGTGGGTGACTATCTGTGTAGCCTTACCCTCGAGGGTGGCGCAGATGTTGCGGTAGTAGTCGTGTACGTCGGAGACGGGACGGGCGCACTCGTAGGAGTGGGTGGTTATCTCGTCACGGGGGGCCATGGTCTTGGTCAGACCTGCGGCGGTCTGGACGGGTATTACCTCGCCCTCATGCCAGTAGTCGCAGATGACGACGTTGCAGTTTTCTCTCCAGTCACGGATGATGGCGCTGCCCTTCTTGCCAAGGACGTAGAATCTCGGCATGGCGATGAAGTTGCAGGTGGCGACCTCAATGTAGCCTCTTGCGCCGTTGTCAAAGCCGATGGTCAGACGGAAGCCGTCGTCGACGACGTCGGTGGTGACGTTGTCAAACTCGCAGTATATCGAGACTATCTTCTCGTTTGCGTAGATCTGAAGCATCTGGTCGATGAGGTGGATGCCCCAGTCGTAGAGCATACCGCCGCCGTACTCCTTAAGGCCTCTCCAGTCGCTGGGGATGCCTCTGGAGCCGTGGATACGGCTTTCGACCGAGTATATCTCGCCCAGAGCCTTGGTCTGATAGAGATCCTTGACCGCAAGGAAGTCGACGTCCCAGCGGCGGTTCTGGTGTACGGTAAAGAGCTTTCCGGTACGCTCGGAGACGGCGATCATCTCCTTGAGATCGTCGACACAGAGGGTCACGGGCTTTTCGCTGATGACGTTCTTTCCTGCCTCCATGCAGGCGATGGCAAGGGGCTTGTGGACGTCGTTGGGGGTGGCGATGGTACAGAGCTCGACGGTCGGGTCGGCGAGGACCTCCTCGAGGCTTCCGTAGACGTGGATGCCGCGGCTGCGTGCCAGCTCACGCCTTTCGGGCTTTATATCCCAGATACCTGCCAGCTCGACTACGTCGCTCTTGAGCGCATGCTCTACGTGCCAGCCGCCCATGCCGCCGTAACCTATAACGCAAAGTCTGTGCTTCATATGAATCACCTTTTTCTATTCTCTCACCGTCTTTATGGCGGTGGTTCTTCCCTTTTGGTCGAGGGTAATGAGCACTCCGCAGAGCCGCCCGTCGCCGTAGGCGCACTTGTAGCGTTTAACTACGCCGTCGCTTAAAAAGGCCTCGGTGGCGGTTGCGACCGATATGCCGATGACCGAATCCTCTGCACCCGTCATACCGATATCGGTTATATATCCCGTACCGTCGATGACCGAAGCATCGTTGGTCTGGACGTGGGTGTGTGTCCCGAATACCGCACTTGCCCTGCCTGCGACGTACCGCCCGAAGGCGATCTTTTCGCTGGTGGCCTCGGCGTGGAAGTCAAATACCACCCCGTCGGCCCGTCCCTCAAGCCCTTCGAGTATCCTGTCGGCGGCGAAAAAGGGGTTTTCGCAGAGGAAGGACATATTTATCCGTCCCACAAGGCTTACTACCGCCAGCCGAAAGCCGCCGACCGAGTATATCCCCACGCCCTTTCCCGGATGTCCCTTGCCGAAGTTTTCGGGGCGGAGGATGCGGGAGTCGGAATCGAGCATCTCAAAGATGTCGGTCTTTGCAAAGGCGTGGTTTCCAAGGGTGATAACGTCCGCCCCTGCGTCGAAAATATCGTAGGCCTTGGGGGGCTTTATGCCCGTCTGGTCGGCGTTTTCGCCGTTTACGATGACGAAGTCGGCGGAATGCTTCACCGCCGCACGCCGCAGCTTTCGGGAGATGATGTCCACCCCTGCGCTGCCGCAGACGTCACCCACGCAGAGGATGTTTATCATAGACCGTAGCCTATCTCAAGGGCCTTCATGTTCAGCTCGTAAAGCTCGGGCTTTTTGGCGGGAACGAGCTTCTTGATGATGGGTGCGGCGGTGGCGAGGTCGCAAAGACCGGTCTCCTTGAGGAATTTGCCGCAGAGAACGACGTTTGCAAGGTTTGCAAAGCCGTTGTCGCCCGCAATACCCGTGGCGGGGACGTAGAAGTACTCAACGTCCGAGCGCACTCCCTTGCGGGAGATGAGGGTGGAGTCGACGAATATCTTGGCGCCGCTCTCGCAGGCGGCCTCAAACTTGTCTAGTGAGGGGAGGTTCATTACGATGAGCTCCTCGGGGTTGACAACGAGGGGGGAGGCGATGGGTGCATCGCTTACGTTGACACTGCAGTTGGAGGTGCCGCCACGCATTTCGGGGCCGTAGGAGGGAATGACCGAGACCTCTTTTCCCGTGTACATTCCGATATAGGCAAGGAGCTTGCCCGCAAACTGTATGCCCTGGCCGCCAAAGCCTGCAATAAGTATCTTAAGATCGGTCATTTGTTTTCCTCCGTGGTATCCTTGTAGACGCCCAGGGGGTAGTAGGGCATCATGTTATCCCTGAGCCACTGAAGAGCCTTCTCGGGGGAGAGACCCCAGTTGGTCGGGCAGGTGGAGAGGACCTCGACAAGGGAGAAGCCCTTGCCCTCGATCTGGTTTGTAAAGGCCTTCTTGATGGCCTTCTTTGCCGCAACGATGTTCTTTACGCAGTCGACTGCGACCCTCTCGCAGTAGGCAGTACCCGTAAGGGTGGAGACCATCTCGCAGACACGCACGGGGTAGCCGTTTACCTTGGGGTCACGGCCGTAGGGTGTGGTCTGGGTGACCTGACCGGGCAGGGTGGTGGGTGCCATCTGACCGCCGGTCATACCGTAGATGGTGTTATTTATAAATATGATGGTGATGTTCTCCCCTCTGGTGGCGGCGTGTACCGTCTCGGCGGTGCCGATGGCGGCGAGGTCGCCGTCGCCCTGGTAGGTAAAGACGATATTTTCGGGGCGGGCACGCTTGACACCCGTCGCAACGGCGGGAGCACGGCCGTGGGCGGCCTCTATCATGTCGCACTCGAAGTAGTTGTAGGCAAATACCGAGCAGCCCACGGGGGCGATGCCGACGGTCTTGCCGCAGATGTCCAGCTCGTCAAGCACCTCGGCGACCAGACGGTGTACTACGCCGTGGGTACAGCCGGGGCAGTAGTGGAAGGGAACGTCCGAAAGGGACTTCGGGCGGGAAAATACGACTGCCATTATTTTATACCTCCGCTGATCTTCTTGATCTCACCCAGTATCTCCTTGGGGGTGGGCACTACGCCGCCGGTACGTCCGAAGAAGTGGACGGGGCGGGCGCATTCGGTGGCGAGACGGACGTCGTCTACCATCTGTCCCATGCTCATCTCGACCGTCAGGAAGGCCTTGGCGGTGGAGGTAAGGGCCTTGAGCGCCTTGGTGGGGAAGGGCCAGAGGGTGATGGGGCGGAGCAGACCGACCTTGATGCCCTCGGCTCTTGCCGCGAGGATGGCGTTCTTTGCGATACGCGCGGTAGCGCCGTAGGCGACAAGGACGATGTCGGCATCGTCGGTCATGTAGCTTTCGCTCATGGCGTGCTTGTCCTCTATCTCGGCGTACCTTTCAAAGCGTGCTTTGACTATCTCCTCAAGCTCGGCAGGCTGGATGTAAAGGGAGTTGATTATGTTCTTTTTTCTGCCGTTTTTGGTGCCCGAGCAGGCCCATTCCTTTTCGGGAAGGACGGGCGCTTCGCTGTCGGGGAAGGCTACGGGCTCCATCATCTGTCCGAGCATTCCGTCGCCCAGGATCATGACGGGCATACGGTATTCATCGGCAAGGTCGAAGGCAGAGCCCATGAGGTCGACGACCTCCTGGATGCCTGCGGGGGCGAGGACGATGATGCGGAAGTCACCGTGGGCAAGGCCCTTGACGGCCTGGTAGTAGTCTGCCTGGGAGGGCTGGATGCCGCCAAGTCCCGGGCCGCCTCTCTGCATATTTACGATGACGGCGGGCAGGTCACAGCCTGCAAGGTAGCTTATACCCTCGGCCTTGAGGGATATACCGGGGGAGGAGCTGGAGGTCATCGCCCTCACGCCTGCGGCGGATGCGCCCATGACCATATTTACTGCAGCTATCTCGCTTTCGGACTGGAGGTATACGCCGCCGACCTGGGGCATACGCTTTGCCATGTATGCAGCGACCTCGGTCTGGGGGGTTATGGGGTAGCCGAAGAAGCAGCGGCATCCTGCACGGATAGCGGCCTCGGCGAGGGCTTCGTTGCCCTTCATAAGCTTCTTTTCTGCCATTTTCCTCCCCCTCCTTATCTTTCGACCGTGATAGCCACGTCGGGACATACGGTAGCGCACATTGCGCAGCCGATGCATTCCTCGGGCTTGGTTATCTCGGCAGGGTGGTGTCCCTTGGAATTGAGAACCGTCTTGGAAAGGGCAACTATCTTCTTGGGGCATGCCAGTGTGCACAGCCCGCAGCCCTTACAGGTCTCGGTAAGCACTGTTGCTTTTGCCATGTTTTTAGTCTCCTTACAGCAGGGTTTGTCTTTTAAAGAGCCCATCCGGGCTTTTTCATGATCTCAATGGGAAATATCTCCCCCTCAAGCTCGACCTTGTCGGCAAGCTCGGCCTTTACCGCCGTAAAGGCTACGGGTAGTGAAAGCTTTTGCGAAAGCTCACGGAAATATTCCCTCTTTGCCTCGATAAGCGAGGGGTCGGTCTCGCTTCCGAGGTTTGGGTTTGCGGCTATTGCGGTAAATTTCAGCCTTGAGGCCGCCTCAACGTCCCGTGCGATACCGATCTCACCCTCGGTGTTATCGGCAAAGGGACGGTAGGGGTTGACTACCAGAAGCATCTGATAGCCCTTTTGCTTTATGGTGTCAGAATACTGCCCAAGGGCTATCGCCCCCGCATCGTCTCCGCCCACGTCGGCTATCACTACCCCGTCGTCCGAGGCAAACGCCCCCGCAATGTCTGCACCCAAGGTGGGCGATTCGACGTTAGTGTTGACGTATTGGGGTGCCAGCACCCTCACGCCCGACGCACGCAGTATCTCCTCGCTGTCGCAGGAGCGGAAGTAGGGGTTTACGATGTCCATATCGGCGAGGGTGACCTTTTCGCCCCTTTTTGCAAGGGTCAGGGCGAGGTTGACGGCCAGACTGCTCTTGCCGCTGCCGTAGCCGCCGGCAAATATATATATCGGCATATAGTCCTCCGTATACTTCTGTATTCTAATATTTTAGCACAATGCATTTCCCTTGGCAAGAGGTTTTTTAAAAAAGAGAATCCCCGACAAATGTCGGGGAAAATGTTTACAGCTCTATTTCTGCAACGTAGGGGCGGTGGTCGGAGGCGACGACGGCGGGGATGTCGGCCCGCACTGCCTTTATATCGGGGGAGGTGAAGATATAGTCTATCTTTATCCTCGGCTTATCGGATGGGAAGGAGAGCCTTTCGCCATCAAAAAGCTCGGCGGTGTCAAACATCCTTTCACGGATGGGTGTAAGAACGGGATCGTCGGGGGTGACGTTGAGATCCCCCATAAAGACGCATCTTTCCCCCTCAAGGCTTTTTACCACCCTACTTGCGGCGTTTTTCTGCTCGTCGGGGTTGAGACCGAAGTGGCTGACCATGACACAAAGTCCGTTTTCAAGGCCTGCCTTTATAACACAGCGTGTCTCGTGGTGTGCTCCGACGGGGTCTTCGGGGTCGGGGATGGGTATGTTTTCGGCCGAGACTATCGGAATACGGCTGATGAGTGCGTTGCCGTAGTTGCCGTTACGGTTGGATATCGCAGGGGCGAAGAAGTAATATTTCAGACCCGTAAGCTCCGAAAGCCTTTCGGTCTGCCCCGCAAATTCGGGGGCCGTCCCGCCGCCGTATATCTCGTTGAGACCCACGACGTCGGCTCCGAGGTCGACTATCGTTTTCGCCATTATTTCAAAATCTATCTCCTGCTTGAGGAAGTTTTTACAGTGCTGGGTGTTAAAGCTCATTATCTTCATCGTTTTTCCTTCCCTAAAAGCCATTGCGCTCTTCCTACTCCCCGTCCTCGGCTTCGTCAAAGGAATAATCGTTCAGCTCGTCAAAATCGAGAAGCTCCGCAAGGGTCATGTTAAAGGCAATGGCAAGCTTGTGCAGTGTCTTGACCCGAGGATCCTTTGTGATGCCTCGGACGATGTTGTCCAATGTCGACTGCTTGACGTCGCTCATTGTCGCAAGCCTGTTGATGCTTATGCCCCTTTCGGCGCAGAGCCCTCTTATCCGCCTGACGTATATATCGGAATATTCCATACCCGCCCTCCGTTATCATCATTACCCGTTTACGGGTTTATTATGATGATAACAGTAAAAATCGGGATACTTACCCGAATACGGGTTGACTTTCCAAATAATTTGCAATAAAATTATACTACCCGTTATCGGGTAGTTTTAGGAGGTCGGGGCATGGACATAAAAGATAAGACCTGTTGTTTTTCGGGGCACAGAGATATACCGTTCTCATAACTCTAAGCTAAAAAAAGACAGACCCTGCGGTCTGTCTTTTTTTAGCTTATCAGTTGCTCTCGTTCTTATAAATGTTGTAGGCAAATGCTAACGTGTGGTCTGCGCTGCTTCCGTCCGGAAACTGTCCGAAAGCGATCTCCGACCAAGAAAACTGATCGTTTCTCGTCAAAACGTACCAGACTATCGTCTCAACGTCCGATTCCTCTCTCTCAACAGAATCTTCCAGCTTTATCAGATAATCCCAATAGGTCGTTTTTCTCGGTGCCATTTCTACACTGTCTACGTAATTAAACCGATATATTTCTCCGTCATAGACAATGTCACTTACACATATTGCCGGGTATTTCGGAGAATCCGGATCTTCATAGACAGGTGGGTCTTTAATATAGGTTATCACACGTACCGCCGCAGGAGTTCCTTCGGAGGTACGCTCAACAAACTGCTTCCACAGTTCGAGACCCCATATAAAACTGTCACTGCTGTCTCCGCCTACGTTGTAATCTATTATACAGTTTTCTGCCTCGGCTTGGTCCGGCCAGTAGCCATCCGTCAGCTCCTCAAACGGGGTGACCTCTCCGTTTACGTACAGCGATTCCGGTTTTGCCGTCGTTGCCTCGGTCGTCGCATCGGTAGACGTAGCTTTGGTTGTCATCAAGCTTCCCGAGGTCGTCTGTGCCGCAGTAGTCTCTACGGGTGCATCAGCTTTGCCCCCGCAGGAGGCAAGGAAAACTGTTAACAGCAGCAAAAGCAACACCCATGCTTTTGGTCTTCTTTTCATAACGAGTTCTCCTTACTTTAATACTATTTCACAGTTTTCGGGCTTTCTTGACATGATCGAAGCAAACGGCCCCAATGCACCGCAGGTAGTACATCTGGTCTCTTCCGCATTCGGGGTATGGGCTTCGCTTACGGTGTAGTCGCAGTCAATACATGTCTTTTCGTGATAGGATGAATCGACAGACTGCCATGCGCCAAAATGATGCTGGCTTGTGGCGGTATATCCGCAGAACAAGCATGTTTTTGTATGTCCCGTCGCCGTTTGAGTCCACCTAAAATTATGCTCCCATTCTTCGTAATAGCCACACTCATCGCAATCCACCGTATGTGTAGTAGCCGTATATGATGCCGCAACATGGTTTGATTGCATTTGGTGATCACACAAAGCGCAATATTGATCGTGGTAAGCGGCATTCGGGTTAGAGTATGTCCACGAGTGCGATTGAAAACCGCTTATTATATCCATTCGGCAGAGGCTACACGCTTTCTGATGGTTTTCTTCATTGTGGAACACCCACCCGTCATATCTGTGAAGCGTTGGATAAGAGTAATATTTTACGTAATATCCCGTCGGCGCGTACTCATCCGGAACCTCCTCCAGGTCGTGTATGTATAGTCCTCCTTCCCCCCACTTTGAGCGCACGGTAACATTTCCGTCCGAAACACTTGTAACTACACCGGAATGCAAGTCCGATCCGCTTGCGCTGAAATACACTACAATATTCCCGCTCTGCGGGCTCGATACCTCGGTACTGCTGCTACATTGAATATACGTGGCTGCACTGTTTATCCACACGGTATTTGAAGGCGAACGGTGACACCACGCATATGAATGACAGTTATACTTTAACGTTGGAGGCCATTCTGGCAAGATTCCATGCTGTTCTAATCTTTGCCGATTGATACGTTCTATCTCGCTAGGGCCAAAATCATCATCCTCAGCATTATTCCACTTTTTTTCCTGCATGGATAATCCGCCATACGTATAAATGGTAACCAAATCCGACCCCCCACCCATGGGGTCAGCCAATCCAACACTCTCCGCATAGTACGCAGATGCATTTGCATCGAGGTTTTCGTAAAATATGTTTGCAAAACCTCCACCACACACATCATATGCTGCTTTTTTCTCTGCCGTTACTGCGGCAAGTGTAAACAGCTCTTCTTTCTGTTCCGTCGTTAGTCTGTCAAAATATACGTCACGTCCCAGAAACAGCTCCAATATTACCGGACTGAAGTAACTTAGGTAGGAAAAAGCTCCGTTGTCATTTGCTATTGCTTCAAAATCAAGAGATGCATACTTTTCCAAAAGAGCCGTTGCGGAATCATCTCTTGTTTCTAACTCCGCCATTACGTTATACCGCTCTGCAGCACGGTCGAGCGCATCGCCAAATCTCATATCATTTGCAACGAATACGTCTGAAATACCGGGGGTGCACAAAATAATATACACCAAGTCCTCTGTCGAAATTCTTTCAAAAAAGGATTCCGGCAGTTGTGTTGCGGCAATCTTTTCACGGTAGGTCGTTGCCGCCGCATAATCGGGAAACACAAGCGTCGGGTCATAGATAGACGGTGCTGTTACGGTGTCATCGCTGTCGATCGGCTCTTCTGCCAAGCTTGTACTTGGCAGTACGGCAAGAAACAAGGTAAGCACTAAAAACAGGGAGATCGTTTTCTTTAGCTTGCTGCGTTTGAACATGTCGGGATCCTCCTTAAAATTATTCTTGAAAGGAAAGATCTTCCTTTCCTTGTTTCTATGATAACATATGCGATTGACCACTGTCAACAAAAATTTATTCGTCATTTTGCACAAAGATTGTAGGGTTAAATTGCGTGTTTCGCTAAAAATTTAGGGCGTTTTTTGTGCACTTTGACGAAAATCGTCAAACATTAACTCTAAACTAAAAAAAGACACCCTTGCGGGTGTCTTTTCGTATCTTTGCTTATTCTGCCTTGGGTGCCTCTGCCTTGGGAGCGGAGGGACGGCGGTTGGCGGGCTTACGGCGGTTGCCGCCGCTTACTGCCACGACCACACGGCGGTTGGGCTCCTTGCCCACCGAGAAGGTGGTCACACCGGGGTAGTTTTGCAGGGCGGTATGGATTATCCTGCGCTCGTGGGCGCTCATAACGTCGGCAGTGACGTTGCGGCCGGTGCGGACGGCACGCTCGGCAAGACGCTTGGCCATGGCCTCGAGGGTCTGGGTACGTCTTTCACGGTAGTTTTCCATGTCGACCTTGACCTTGGTGCGGTTTTCGCTGTTTTTATTGACCGCAAGGGCGGTGATATACTGCAGAGCGTCGAGGTTTTCGCCGTGACGGCCGATAAGGACGCCTGCGTCCTCACCCTTGACAACGGCGTTGACGACGTCGTTTTCCTCGCTGATCTCGACGGTGGCGTCGGCCTTCATCAGCTCGAAGAGTCCCTCAAGGAACTCCTTGACCGCCCTGCCGCAGGTCTCGGGGACGGGGTCGGGGGCTTCGTAGCCGACCTTGATGCGGACGTAGATGCCGCCAAGGCCGAGGAAGCCGCTCTTACCGCGCTCAAGGATCTCGACCGATACGCTGTCACGGTCGACGTCCAGTGCGGCGGTTGCCGAAGATATAGCCTCTTCAAGAGCCTCGTTGAGGTTCTTTGCGCTGCCTTCGGCTTCTATATACTTCATCATATCAGGTCATTCTCCCAAAAATCAGTTCTCGTCGTCCTTGTCCTCGTCCTCGTCCTCAAAGACGTAGTCGGCGTAGTCCTCATCGTCCTCGTCGACCTCGATAATGATGGGCTTGGGCTTAGGCTTGGGCTTGGGTTTTTTCTCGGGCTCTTCGGGCTCGACGGTAAAGTTGCCGTAGCGCTTCTTTGCGATGGCGTTGAGCAGAGGCTCCTGAGCGGCCGAGAGGATGTTGTTGACTATCCAGTAGAGGGTCAGACCGGCGGGCAGCATAAAGCCTATCCATACCGACATCAGCGGCATTATATAGAGCATGGACTTGCCGGTGGTGTTGGGGGTGCCGTCGGGCTTGGGGGGCATGGGATTTTGCTTCTGGGACAGCCAGGAGGAGAGGAAGGCGGTCACGCCCGAGGCGATGGGCAGTATCGCAAGCAGGTTCATGGGGCTGAAGGAGGGCATCTCCGAGAGGTTCATCCACAGGAAGTTGAAGTCCATCTCAAAGACCTTGGTAAAGCCCGCATCCTTGAGCTCGGCTATCCTGCCGACCATGTTGCGTGCTATCTCAAGCTCGGTGACCTTGTTGGAATATTCCATACCAAGTATCTCGGCGATCTCGGCGATGTGACCCTTGCAGCTCATAAGATAGGTAAGGGGCTTATAGACAACGCCGTAGAGACCCAGCAGTATGGGAAGGAGAAGCAGGGTCGGCAGGCATCCGCCGAACATGCTGACGTTTTCCTCTTTGTAGAGCTTCTGGAGCTCCTGAGAGTACTTTTGCTGGTTGTTTCCGTATTTTTTCTGGAGCTTTTGCATCTTGGGGGCGATACGCCTCTGGTCGAAGATGCTCTTTTTGGTCTTTAACTGTAAGGGGAAGAGGAGAAGCTTGGTCACGACGGTGAAGATAATGATGGCAAGGGCGAAGTTATTCGTCAGAACCGTCATGATAAGCCTCATAATCACGGCAAAAACGTCCGTTACCAACGGTATATACATCTGGATCCTCCCAAATCATCTGTCGGTGCTCGGGCCGGTATCGCCCGAATATCACGGGACGGGGTCGTACCCTCCCTTGTGGAACGGATGGCACCGCAGTAGACGGCGCAGCGCAAGAAGACCGCCCTTGAAGGCGCCGTACTTTTCAATGGCTTCGAGGGCGTATGCAGAGCAGGTGGGTGTAAAACGGCAGCAGGGGGGCTTGTTTGGGGAGATATGTCTCCGATAGCCCCGTATCAGCCAAAGCAAAAAGCGTTTGATAGCAACACCTTCCCGCTATTTCAATAGTCCAAGACGGGCAAAAAGCCCCAAAAGCTCCCTCTCAAGCTCGTGATAATCCGCCTTTGCGGCAGCCGAACGTGCCACGATGACGATATCTACACCTTGAATAAGCAGCTCCTCGGACAGACGGTAGATCTCTCGCAGACGGCGGCGGATGCGGTTTCGCACGACGGCGTGTCCCACCTTTACTCCGACGGTAAGCCCAAGACGGTTCTCCCTTTTGCCGTTGCGTCTGAAATAGACCGCAACACAGCGGGAGGCCGCCGACTTTCCTTTATTATAAAGCCTGCGGAAGATCCGATTGTCACATATGGACAGGGTATAGCGCATTTAAGTTCCCCTCAAATCAGACAGTCAGGGAAGCTCTGCCCTTTGCGCGGCGGCGGGCAAGCACCTTGCGGCCGGCGGCGGTACGCATTCTCTGGCGGAAGCCGTGGACCTTATTTCTCTGGCGCTTCTTGGGCTGGTACATACAGTTCATTCTTTTTCACCTCCGTTTTTTTCGCGTGGACTTTTATTATATAACAGACCTGCTCGGTTTGTCAACACTTTTCCCGCTTTTTGGGGACAAGAAATCTCACCTTTACCCCCTCAAGGGCGAATTTTGCGGCAGTTTGCTCGCTTATCTCCCCGTCGAGGTTTACATACATCCTCCGTTTGGAGGTTATCTCGATACTGCTTCCGCTTCGCCTTGTGAAGTAGTCTCCGGCGCTCTGCCACTCACCCCTGCGGTATTTTGCAAGGACACCCGGGAGCTTGAAATGGGACATCGGCCGCACCAGCAGAAATTCCAGCCTGCCGTCGCAGGGGTCGGCGTCCTTCATGGGCCAATAGCTTCCGCCGTAGCAGACCCCGTTTGCCGCTACCATTATAACGTAGCTTCCGTCAAGGACCTCCCCGTCGATGCTTACGGTATAGTCCTGCCCAAGACGGCCGATTATCCGCCCGGGGATGGCAAGTGTATAGGAGGCCTTACCGCTTACAAGCGGCCAGCGCTTTATCTTCTGGGCGTGGGCGGCGACCGAGGCGTCAAGCCCCACCGAGCAGACGTTTATTGCAAACCTGTCTCCGCAGGAGATGAGGTCTACCCTTCTTTCCGTCCCACCCACAAGCTCCGAAACGGATACATCCGGGCCGTAGCCCATCGACTTTACAAAGTCGTTGCCCGAGCCGCAGGGGTAGCAGGAGACAAGGACGTTTTCCTTCCCCGCAACGCCGTTTACCACCTCGTTTAGGGTACCGTCCCCTCCGCAGGCGACAATAAGGCTCTCGCCCTCCTCCGAGGCGATCTCGGCGGCGATGCGCTCGGCATCCCGAGGTGCCTTGGTTATATGTATGACCTTGTCTGTTTGGGAAAGCTCGGAGGATATCATCTCCGAAATTTCCTTGGCACGGTCCTTCTGACCTGCGGCGGGATTGATTATAAAATGAAGCTTCACGGCAGTTTCCTCCGTTTTGTTTTGGGCTATTTTACATTATAACGGATTTTTCGTCACAATTCAACCGCCTTCGCAAAATTTTCGCCCCCGTCTCATCTTTCGTTACGAAAGATGCGGAAATACCCTTGCAATATCCACATAGTTAAGGTATAATATATGCAGTGGATTTTTGTTTAGTATATATAATAAGGATAAGGCAGGTAAAGCTATGAAGTCTCCCGCTGACGTACTCAAGGCGATGTGCGTTTCTGTCTCGGAGCATACCGAAATAACCGATATAACGATGGATACCTGGTTTGGCGATGCGGAGGTACTCTCCCTTACGGCCGAGGCCATGACCATCCGCGTTCCCAGCGACTTTGTCAAGGAAACGATAATGGACCGCTACCACGCCCCTGCCGAGCAGGCTCTTGAGCGGATATTCTCCTTCCCGATGGCACTGGTGGTGCTTACCCCCGAGGAGGCCGCAATGGAGATCACCCCTGCGGCGCGTAGCGTTCAGGACGGCTACACCTTTGAAAACTTCATCGTGGGCGAGTCCAACCGCTTTGCACACGCCGCCGCCCTCGCCGTGGCCTCCACCCCCGCAAAGCAGTATAACCCACTCTTTATCTACGGCGCATCGGGGCTTGGAAAGACACATCTTCTCCGTGCCATCGCCTCGACCATCCGCCGCAACCACCCCATTATGCGTATCATCTACATAAAGGGTGACGAATTTACAAACGAGCTCATCCAGTCCATCCAGACCCAGAGGATGGACGAGTTCCATACCAAGTTCCGCTCGGCCGACGTACTGCTGCTTGACGATATACAGTTCATCGCAGGCAAGGAGCAGACCCAGGTGGAGTTCTTCCACACCTTCAACACCCTCTACGACGCCGGCAAGCAGATAATCCTCGCCGCCGACAGACCGCCCCACGAGATGTCGACCCTCCACGACAGACTCAAAACGAGGTTTGGCTGGGGGGTCATGGCCGACATCAAGACCCCCGACATCGAGACCCGTATCGCCATCCTCCGTCAGAAGATGGACGCCTTAAAGCTTGAGCTTGACGACGAGCTTGTAAGCTACGTTGCAAAGAGCCTCAAGGGAAACATCCGTCAGCTTGAGGGGGTCGTCAACTGCATAAAGGCAAGCCGTGACCTTGTAAACGCACCGGTCGACCGTGACATGATAAAGCGTGTCATCGAGGATATGGGCGGCGACATCGACTTTATGCCCTCGCCCGATTCCATCATCAACGAGGTCTGCCGCTACTATTCGGTCTCGCCCGAGCTTTTAAAGAGCAAGCACCGCCACAAGGAGATACTCCTTCCGAGGCAGGTGGCAAGCTACATCATGAGAAACCACACCGAGCTATCCCTTGCCGACATCGGCAAGCATCTGGGCGGTCAGCACTATACAACCATCATCAACTCCATCGACACCGTCACCATCAAGATGCGTGAGGATGCCTCCTTTGCAAACACCGTAAAGGACCTTGAGCACAACGTCACCGAGCATTAGACTTTTCCACATATTTTCTTTTTTCCACATAAGACTTTTCCACCCTTTCCACTTTTTCACATATCCACTGTGTCCACTGTGGAGCACTCACCTACCTCTCCACATACCGCTGTGGACGGAAAAAGCCCGTCACTAAAGGGGATTTCGCAGTTATCCACATTTTCCTTGGCCCCTACTACTACTACTGTAAATAACTAATATAAAGAAAAATAAAAGAAAGATAAAAATAAAGGAGAACTGTAAATGAAATTCAGCTCTGCCAGAAGCTCCTTTGCCGAGGCACTTTCCATCGTTGTTCGTGCCGTTGCGGCAAGAAGCTCTTTCCAGGCCCTTGAAGGGGTACACATCACCGCCAAGGACGGTGAGCTCATTCTCTGCGGTTACAATCTTGAAATAGGCATCGTCAGCCGCTGTGAGGCGGAGGTCGCAAGCGAGGGCTCGGCCGTAGTCTCGGCAAAGTTCCTCTCCGATATTATAAGAAAGCTCCCCGGCGACAGAATAAGCTTCTCCACCGATGCAAACGGAAACTCCTCCATTTCGTCGGGCATTGCAAAGTTTGAGCTTGCCGCCATGACCGAGGAGGACTATCCCGATCTTCCCGCTACCGACGATGAGGAGAGCTTCACCGTCCCCTCCGACATCATAAAGCTGATGATAGCGGGTACGGTCTTTTCGGCAAGCCTTTCGGAGATAAAACCCGTCCAGACGGGTGTACTCTTCGACTTCAAGGGTGATACCGTCAGAGCCGCCGCTACCGATAATTCACGTCTTGCCGTCCGCACCGAGAAGGTAAACGGCATGAACGCCGATTCACGCTTTGTCATCAACGCCAATACCCTCCGTGAGATAGACCGCATCATGCGCCCTGGCGAGAGTGTAAAGGTCTGCGTATCCAAAAAGCACGCATCCCTGGAATTTGCCGACATCAGAGTGGTCGCAAGGCTTCTTGAGGGTGAATTTTACAAGTTTGAAAACGCACTTCTTGCCACCCAGCCCTACTCCCTCACCGTCGATACCGACGTTTTCTCCGACTGTGTCGACCGTGTGAGCCTGCTTGTCGACGAAAAGATACGCCGCTGCATCCGTTTCACCTTCGGAAGCGGAATGATAAGCATGGTATTCAACTCCCCCGTCGGCAAGGCCTACGACGAGTGCGCCTGCGAGGGTGAGGCACCCGACACCGAGATGGGTCTTAACAACCGCTTTCTGCTTGACGTGCTCAAGGCCGTCGGCGACAGCCGTATAAAGCTCTGCTTTGCATCGGGGCGCTCGCCGATAGTCATCCGTCCCGTCGAGGGCGAGGCATACTTCTATATGATAGCCCCCGTACACATAACCTGATGATATTAAAGTCGCTAAAGTTTGAAAATTTCCGCAACCTCGCCCCGACGACTATCGAGCTTTCGGAAAATATAAGCCTTTTTACGGGTGAAAACGCCCAGGGCAAGACTAACGTCTTGGAAAGCGTATTCTACCTTTCGACCCTCCGCCCCATCCGTCCGGGTCACGACAGGGAGCTTATCCGATTCGGCGCCGAGAGCGCTCTTATCGAGGCAGTCGGAACGGCAAACGGCAGGGAGCACACTATCCGCATCGTCCTCTCGGCAAACGGAAGACGGCGGATAAGCGTAAACGGTGTGGCGGTAAAGAAGATATCCGACTATTCGGGAAGCGTAAAAAGCGTGCTTTTCTGCCCCGAGGATCTGCAGATAGTCAAGGACGCCCCCTCCCTTCGCCGCAGGACGGTGGACCTGGCCCTTTGCCAGCTTCGTGAGCGCTACCGCACCGCCCTTTCGGAGTATAACTCCCTGCTAAAGCAGAAAAATACCGTCCTTCGGGAAAAGGATCATTCCCTTTACGGCATGCTTTCTGTCTACGGCGCAGGGCTTGCAAATGCGGGAGCGGTGGTAGTCTCCCTTCGAAAAAAGTACTGCGACGCACTCTCTGCACAAGCTCGTATTGTCGCAGAGGAGCTTTCGTCGGGCAGAGACAGCCTTTCGATAGAGTATAGACCCCCATCGGGGGTAGACCCCGACGCTTCGAGTACAGACATTGCCGCCGCGCTTGCCGAGGGCATCTCCTCCCACCTTTCAAGGGAAAAGGAGGCGGGCACCACCCTATACGGCCCCCACAGGGACGATCTTGACATCCTCATAAACGGCAGGTCTGCCCGTACCTACGCAAGTCAGGGTCAGGCACGGACGGCGGTGCTTTCGATGAAGCTTGCCGAGAGGGAGATATTCCTTAAAAATACGGGGGAATACCCCATACTTTTGCTTGACGACGTCCTTTCAGAGCTTGATGCAAGCAGGAGGGAGTACGTCCTTAACAGAATAAATTCCGGCCAGGTGATAATCACCTCCTGCACCGACGATATAGTCGGGGAGGGACGGCGGTTTACACTTGCGAAAGGAGAAATAAATGTTTCTTCATCTGGGCAGTAACGTCTGCGCCGACAAGGGGGATATAATCGGTATATTCGACCTTGACAACGTAACCGTCTCGGCGCAAACCAGAAACTATCTCAACGCCCTTGAAAGGGATGGAAAGCTCATCACGGTATCAGCCGAGCTTCCCAAATCCCTTGTGGTGACATCAAAGGGGACATATATATCCCCCATATCGGTACGAACACTTATCAAAAGGGCGGGACGCCCCTATTGACAAATAAGAAAAGGAAACGGATAAAATGAGTCAACAGGTCACACAAAGCTACGACGAAAGCCAGATACAGGTCCTTGAGGGTCTGGAGGCGGTAAGAAAACGCCCCGGAATGTATATCGGCACTACCTCTGTAAGGGGTCTTCACCATCTGGTATATGAAATAGTCGACAACGCTATCGACGAGGCCCTTGCGGGCTTCTGCACCGAGATAAAGGTTGATATACTCCCCGGCGACATCATCAGCGTCAGCGACAACGGCCGAGGGGTGCCTACGGGTATCCATCCCCAGATGGGCATCTCGACGGTCGAGGTGGTATATACCGTCCTCCACGCAGGCGGTAAGTTCGGCGGCGGCGGATACAAGGTCGCAGGCGGACTTCACGGCGTCGGCGCATCGGTCGTCAACGCCCTTTCGGAGTGGCTTGAGGTCGAGGTATGCCACGACGGGGAGAGCCTTGTCAAACAGCGCTTTGAGCGCGGCAAGCCGATGACCAAGCTTGAAAGGATAGGCGACTGCACCGAGACGGGTACCAAGGTCACCTTCAAGCCCGACCCCGAGATATTTGACGAGACGGTCTACGAATACGAGACCCTCCAAAACCGCCTAAGGGAGCAGGCCTTCTTAAACGCAGGCCTTCGCATCATACTCTCTGACCGCCGAGGCGAGGAGCTCAGACAGGACGATTTCTGCTTCAAGGGTGGTATTTCGGAGTTTGTCACCTACATCAACGCCTCCAAGGAGCCACTGCATTCCGACGTGGTATTTATCAGCGGACAGAAGGACGGCTCGACCGCCGACATCGCCTTCCAGTACAACAACGGCTACGCCGAAAATATCCGTTCCTTTGCAAACAACATCTCCACCCCCGAGGGCGGTATGCACGAGACGGGCTTCCGCACCGCCCTTACGAGGATAATAAACGACTACGCACGCAAGCATAAGTACCTCAAGGAGGACGATGCGGGTCTTCAGGGCTCGGACGTCACCGAGGGACTTTCGGCGATAATCAGCGTCAAGCTGGAGGATGCGCAGTTCGAGGGTCAGACAAAGACCAAGCTCGGAAACGCCCACATCCGCACCCTTGTGTCCTCACTTATGAGTGATGGACTTTCCACCTACCTTGAGGAAAACCCCTCCTTCGGCAAGACGGTCATCTCCAAGGTCATCGACGCCGCAAGGGCAAGAGAGGCGGCAAGAAAGGCCCGTGAGGCAACCCGCAGAAAGTCGGCCCTTGAATCGGGCGGACTGCCGGGTAAGCTTGCCGACTGCCAGGAGCGTGACCCCGCACTTACCGAGATCTACATCGTCGAGGGTGACTCGGCAGGCGGCTCGGCAAAGCAGGGACGTGACCCCAAGTACCAGGCCATCCTCCCCCTCTGGGGCAAGATGCTCAACGTCGAGCGTGCAAGAGCCGACAAGATCTACGGCAACGACAAGCTCCAGCCTGTCATACTCGCCCTCGGCGCAGGCATCGGAGCGGAGTTTGACGTTTCGAAGCTCCGCTACCACAAGATAGTCATCATGGCCGATGCCGACGTCGACGGAAGCCACATCAGATGTCTGCTGCTTACCTTCTTCTTCCGCTTTATGCGACCCGCCATCGAAAACGGCTACGTCTACATCGCCCAGCCCCCCCTCTACAAGATAACCAAGGGCAAGCAGGTCTACTATGCCTACACCGAGCGTGAGTTTGAGGGTCTGCTTGAACAGCTCGGCCCCGTACCCGACGATGCGGTGCAGAGATACAAGGGTCTCGGTGAGATGAACCCCGAGCAGCTTTGGGAGACCACACTCGACCCCGCAACACGCACCATGCTGAGGGTGACCATGGATGACGCCATCGCCGCCGACGCCGCATTCTCCCTTCTGATGGGCGACGAGGTAGCACCCAGGCGTGAGTACATCGAGGTCAACGCCAAGTACGTATCAAATCTTGATATATAAAGCGGAGAAAATATGGAAAATACCACACCTACCGAAAAGATAATAAACGTAGACATAGAAAAGGAAGTAAAAAAATCCTTCCTTGAATACGCTATGTCCTGTATAGTCAGCCGTGCGCTGCCCGACGTGCGTGACGGCTTAAAGCCGGTCCACCGCCGTATCATCTACACCATGGGCACCACAGGTCTCACCCCCGACGCCGCCTACCGCAAGTCGGTCACCGCCGTCGGCGACGTGCTCGGTAAGTACCATCCCCACGGCGACGCATCGGTCTACGATGCAATGGTCAGAATGGCGCAGGACTTTTCCTACCGCTACGTCCTTGTCGACGGACACGGTAACTTCGGCTCGGTCGACGGCGACCCCCCTGCCGCCTTCCGTTACACCGAGGCAAAGATGTCAAAGCTGGCAGTCGAGATGATGAGGGACATCGACCGTGACACGGTCGACTTTATGCCAAACTTCGACGGCAGACTCAAGGAGCCTACCGTTCTTCCCTCACGCTTTCCTAACCTCCTTGTCAACGGCTCGATGGGTATTTCGGTCGGCTTTGCCACCAACATACCCCCCCACAACCTCGGCGAGACCATCGACGCCGCACTCTGCCTGCTTGACGATCCCGAGGCAGATATGGAAAAGCTCATGCAGTACCTCCCCGGTCCCGACTTCCCCACCAGCGGCATAATCCTCGGACATTCGGGCATTCGTGCCATGTATGCCACCGGCAAGGGATATATCCGTGTCCGCTCCAAGGCCGAGATAGAGGAGATGCCAAACGGCCGCAGCCGTATAGTCGTCACCGAGATACCCTACATGGTCAACAAGTCAAAGCTGGTCGAAAGCATCGCCGAGCTTGCAAAGGATAAGCGTGTCGAGGGCAGCAGAGACATCCGTGACGAATCCTCCAGAGCGGGACTTCGTGTGGTCATCGACCTCGGAAAGGACGTCCCCTCCCAGGTCGTGCTCAATCAGCTTTATAAGTACACCCAGCTTGAGGACACCTTTGCGGCAAATATGCTGGCACTTGTCAACTCCACCCCGAGGGTGCTTCCCCTCAAGACGATACTCCAGGAGTACATCGCCCACCAGAGAAATATCATTGTAAGACGCACCCGCTTTGACCTTAAAAAGGCGCTCGACAGAGCACACATACTTGAGGGTCTGCGTATCGCCGTCGACCACATCGACGAGGTAGTACGCATCATCCGTGCCTCCTCCAGCGTAAACGAGGCAAAGCTCAACCTCATGGAGCGCTTCTCCTCGGCAGAGGTCGGAAGCCTGCTTGAGCGAAGCGAGGTCGGCTACGACGAAGGCGAGCCCTCGTCGGGTCTTACCGAGATACAGGCCGCCGCCATCGTCGCCATGACACTGGGTCAGCTGACGGGTCTCGGTGTCGACAAGATCGAAAAAGAGTACGCCGAGAAGATGGCCATCGTCAAAAACTGCAGGGAGATACTCGCCTCGGATTCCCGTGTGCGTGAGATCATCCGTGACGAGATGACCGAGATAAAGAAAAAGTACGGCGACGAGCGCCGCACCCAAATAGAGCCCGTCGAGGACGAGCTTGACATCGAGGATCTTATCAAGGAGGAGACCTGCGTCTACACCCTTTCGGGCATGGGCTACATCAAGCGCATCCCCGCCGCCGCCTACCGTGCCCAGCGCAGGGGCGGACGCGGTGTCAGCGGTATGTCCATCCGTGAGGAGGACGCCGCCAAGACGGTATTTGTCGCCTCGACCCACGACGAGATAATATTCTTTACCACCGCAGGACGTGCCTTCCGCCTCAAGGGCTACCGTATACCCGAGGCTTCGAGGACGGCTCGTGGCACCAACCTTGTAAACCTCCTGCGGCTCGACCCCGACGAGAAGGTCACCGTCATGCACCACTGCTCGGAGTTCGGAAGCGACAACTACCTTACCATGGTCACCGCCAACGGTACGGTCAAGCGTCTCTCCCTTGCCGAGATGAGAGCCATCCGCCCCTCGGGTATCCGTATGATAACCCTTGACGAGGGCGACAGGCTTATAAACGTACTGCTGACCGACGGAAACAGCGACATCCTCATCGGAAGCAAGCTTGGTCAGTCGGTCCGCTTCAGGGAGACCGACGTGCGTGCCATGGGCAGAATGGCGGGCGGCGTGCGAGGCATACGCCTTGCCGAGGATGACGAGGTGATAGGTGCAGTCGACATTGACGATGACAGCCTGCTTATGACCGTCACCGCCAACGGCTTTGGCAAGATCACAAGAGGCGACGAATTCCCCGTCCACAACCGAGGGGGCAAGGGTGTCGTGCTTCACGGTGTGACCGATAAGACGGGCACCGTGTCGGCAATGACCGTCCTTTCCACCGCCGACGACATAATGCTCATCACCTCCGAGGGTACGGTCATCCGCACCTCGGCGGACACCGTCCGCATCTGCGGCAGACCCTCCCAGGGCGTCATCGTTATGAGGGTGCAGGAGGGCGAGGAGGTCATCGCCATGGCGAGACTGGAAGCCGATGTGGAAAACGATGTGGATAATGTTGAAAACACCGAGGAAAACCCCGCATCTGCCACGGAAAACGCCGATGAAAACCGTTGAGCTGTATACTGACGGTGCCTGCTCGGGAAACCCCGGTCCGGGCGGCTATGCGGCGATACTGCGCTACGGCGAGAAGGAACGGATAGTTTCGGGCGGTGAGGAGGATACCACCAACAACCGCATGGAGCTCCGTGCCGCCATCGAGGGGCTGAAGGTGCTCAAGGAGCCCTGCACCGTAGAGCTCTATTCCGACTCCAAATACCTCGTCGACGGCCTTGAAAAGGGCTGGGCGGAGTCATGGCGGCGGAGGGGCTGGAAAAAGGCCGACAAGACCCCCGCCAAAAACCCCGAGCTCTGGCAGGAGCTTCTTGACCTCTGTCAGACCCACGAGGTCAGGCTCCACTGGGTAAAGGGACACGCCGACAATCCATACAACAACCGCTGTGACGAGATAGCGGTAAGCTACTATAAGAAGTAACCCGTAAACTTAAGGAAGTACGAAAATGAACAAATACGTCTACGCAGACAACGCCGCAACCACCCGTCTCGCACCCGAGGCACTGGAGGCTATGCTTCCCTTCCTCGGCGAGCAGTACGGAAACCCCTCATCGGTCTACTCCTTTGCCGACGGCCCGAGACGTGCCATGGCCGCCGCAAGAGAGACCGTCGCATCGGTCATAGGAGCCAAGCCCGACGAGGTGGTATTTACCTCGGGCGGCACCGAGGCTGACAACCACGCCCTTGCGGGTGCGGTCCGCTTCGGAAGCAAAAAGCACGTCATCACCTCTGCCATCGAGCATCACGCCGTCCTCCACACCCTCAAAAAGCTCAAAAAAGAGGGGGTCGAGGTCACCGTCGTCGGAGTAAACTCCGATGGCATCGTCGACCCCGCCGAGATAGCCGCCGCTATCCGTCCCGACACCGCCATCATAAGCGTCATGGCGGCAAACAACGAGGTCGGCTCGATCCAGCCTATCGCCGAGATAGGTGCCATCGCACGGGAAAAGGGCGTGCTGTTTCACACCGATGCCGTCCAGGCGGCGGGACATATCCCCCTCGACGTCGAAAGGATGAATATCGACCTGCTGAGCCTCTCGGCCCACAAGTTTAACGGCCCCCGAGGTGTCGGCGCACTCTATATCAGACGTGGAAGCAGGGTCTCCACCCTTATCGAGGGCGGCGGTCAGGAGAAAAACCGCCGTTCGGGCACCGAAAACGTCGCAGGTATAGTCGGTCTTGCCAAGGCTCTTGAGCTATCGGCGGCCGATATGGAAAGCGAAGGTGCAAGACTTAGCACACTGCGAGACCGTATGATAGACGAGATACTCAAGATCCCCGATTCCCACCTTACAGGCCCTAAAGAAAACCGCCTCCCCGGCCTTGCAAGCTTTACCTTCGGCGGCATCGAGGGCGAATCGCTGGTACTGCGGCTTGACCTTGCGGGCATCGCCGCAAGCTCGGGCTCTGCCTGCTCCACCGCCTCCCTCGACCCATCACATGTCCTGCTTGCCCTCGGGCTTACCCACGAGGTCGCCCACGGCTCCCTCCGTCTGTCGCTTGGAAGATACTCCACCGATGCCGACGTCGACCACATCTTAGGCACCCTTCCCTCTACCGTCAAGCTGCTTCGGGCCATGTCACCTGTCTGGACCGAATAACAAAGGAGAATATATAATGTATACCGATAAAGTAATGGACCATTTTTCCAACCCCCGCAACGTCGGCGTGCTTGAGGATGCCAACGCCGTCGGACAGGTGGGCAACCTCAAATGCGGCGACATCATGAAGATGTACCTCAAAATAGAGGACGGCATCATCGCCGACGTCCGCTTCCAGACCTTCGGCTGCGGCGCCGCCGTCGCAACCTCATCCATGGCCACCGAGCTTATCAAGGGTAAGTCCATCGAGGATGCACTCAAGCTGACCAACTCCGCCGTCGTCGAGGCACTTGAGGGTCTGCCTCCCCAGAAGATACACTGCTCGGTGCTCGCCGAGGAGGCCGTAAAGTCCGCCATTGCCGACTACTACCGCCGTCAGGGCATCGACCCCACCCCCATCGTCGGCTGCACCGGCGACTGCGACGCCTGCCACGCCCATAACCACGAGGAAGAGTAAAACTGCGCCCTCGGCGCAATATCACTTTTGCCCTCGGCAAAAATATCACTGCGCTCTCGGCGCAATACCACTCGTCGCTTGCGACGAATATCACTAAAAAAAGACACCCTACGGGGTGTCTTTTACTTTATTTCCTGCTCAAGTGAATCAAAATCGGGAGTGCTGAAAAATTCTCCGAGGGTGATCTCAAAGGCATCGCAAAGTTTTTTGACCGTCACTGTTCCGGGATTTTTGCTTTCTCCTCCCAAAATACTTTTTATCGTCGACTGCGGTACTCCCGCAAGATTAGCAAGCCCGTTGGGAGTAATTCCACGTTGCTTGCACAGCTCACGTATTCTCGCTGCGACCGCCTGCGCCGTACCCATGCGGCTCACCTCCGGATGATTTATCACTAATATAATAAATCAAACCGAAGTTTAATATTAGTTATACTTCACTAACTCGAAATTTTGTGGTAAAATAGTGATATATAACTGACGGCAGCTTGTTTTTACTGAAAAAAAGACAGACCTTGCGGTCTGCCTTGGATCACTTTATTTCCTGCTCAAGCGTTCTGAAGGTGTCGGTGTCGAAAAATTCGGCAAGGGAGACTTCAAGTCCGTCGCAAAGCTTTTTGAGG
>JAFXIT010000050.1 GCA_017532825.1 Clostridia bacterium | reverse complement strand
TTGCGCCCCGCTCTCACGGCCTATGGTCTCGCCCTTGACTGCGGCGAGCATTGCACGGTAGATGATGCACAGACCCTTTCCGCCTGCGTCCACCACCCCTGCCTTGGCAAGGACGGGGTTCTGCTCGGGGGTGTGTGCAAGCGCCTCCTCGGCGGTATCGCATACGTCGGAAAGAAGCTTCTCTATGTCGGCGCCGTTCTTGGCAGAGGTCTCGGCCTCGGCGGCGGCCAGTCTTGCGACGGTCAGAATAGTGCCCTCGGCAGGCTTATTGACGGCGGAATAGGCTCTGTCAACACCCACACGGAGTGCGGCGGCGAAGGCAACGGCGTCAGCCTCGTCCTTTTCCTTTAAGGACTTGGCGATACCTCCGAAATGGAGGGAGGTTATAACGCCCGAGTTGCCGTGCGCCCCTCTGAGAAGGCTGGAGGAGGTCTTGTCGGCGACCTTGCAGATGCGCTTGGAATCGACCGAAACAAGATCGTCTGCGGCGTGGCAGAGGGTCAGAGCCATATTGGTGCCGGTGTCACCGTCGGGGACGGGAAATACGTTGAGCTCGTTGAGAGCCTGTTTGTTTTTTTCAACTGCGGCCGCCGCATTAGTCACCATTAACTTATAGTCGGCGCCGTTTAAGGTATTTTTCAAGTCAAACAACTCCCGTTAATACATTATTCCGCATCAGCGGATATCTTATCAACGTAGACGTTGACCCTTCCGACCTTGACGCCGGTATGTCTCTCGACTACGTATTTTACTTCGTTCATGACCGAGCTTGCGACCGCCTTCATGTTTACGCCGTACTGCATTGCAACATGCAGGTCGATGTCGGCATGGTCGCCGTTTACCTTGAGCTTGACCCCTCGGTGCATATTCTCACTGCCAAGCAGCCTCACTATACCGTCGTGTATGCTGCAGGCGGTCATACCCTTTATTCCAAAGCAGTTGGTTGCCGCATAGCCTGCGATGGTCGCAACTATGGCATCGGGAATGCGAATAGAGCCCATTTTGTTTACAATAACCATCGTCTAACCTCCGGACGTAATTTTTCAATCATATATTATAGCATATCCTACGCTATATTGCAAACATATATTATAATGTTGTTTTGTTGATATGTCAAGCATTTATTTCCCCGACAGTCTTACGGCCTTTCCGCCAAGTCTCACCGCCGCATCCGACTCCCTTGAACGGCAGGTAAGGAGTATGACCTGGCGATCACGGGCAAGCTCGGCAAGAAGCTTCATGCCCCGCTCGGTGCGCTCATCGTCGAAGGATGCAAAGACGTCGTCCAGTATCAGCGGCGGCAGGTCGTCGGGGAAGGCGATCTCCGAGAGGGCGATACGGAGGGCAAGGTAGGTCTGGTCAAGACCGCCTCGGCTGAGATAGAGGGGGTCGACCCCCGTTTTGTCCTGGGAGACCTCGGTCTCAAAGCCCCGTCTGACGGTAAGGGAGGCGTGCTTTCCGCCGGTAAGGACCGAAAGTATCTCGCCTGCCCTGGCGGATAGCCCGGGGGTGAGCCTTCTTGAAAGCTCCTCGCCCGCCTTTTCGATGATGGCGTAGGCCTTTGCTATGGCCTCAAGCTCACCCTCCGCCCTTTCCTTTGCGGCGGTATGGTCACGAAGGGAGGCGGAAAGCTCGGAGATGTCACGTGCGGTGGAGAGCCTGCCCGAAAGGAGGGCCAGCTCGGTACGAAGCTCGGCAAGCCTTGCTTCGGTCTGCGAAAGCTCGCTTTGTACCCTTGCAAGGGGTATTTCGGCGGCGGAGGTGTCGGCCTCCAGCTCCTTTGCGGCGGCCTCGAGGGACTCTATGCCCTCCTCGGGTACAAGCTCGGAGCGCTCCCTTTCGAGGGAGTCTATCTCTCGCAGGAGCTGTTCACGTCTTGAAAGGGCGCTTGCCACCCTTATAAGGTCGGAAGCACGTGCGGTGGGGGGCAGACCGAGCTCGGATAGCTGTCTTGATACCTCGCTTTGCGCCTTTGCAAGCTCCACTCGGTAGCTCTCGGCGGCTCTGATGCCCTCGGCGGCGGACAGTCCTGCGTTTAAGATGCCCTCGGCATCACTCTTCCCGTACCCTAGGGCAAGAAGCTCTGCTTTTTTGCCCGAGCGGCCGTTGACGACCACTGCGGCGGCGTACCCCACAAGGGCAAGACCCACCCCCGCAACGGCACCTGCGATGATGTTTATCAGCGCAAGGCTTCCGCCAAGGAGCAGTCCCACCGCCGCAAGAAGCAGTGCGGGAAGCTTTTTTGAGAGCCTTTTGAATTTATCTGCATCCTCTTTTGCCTTTTTGACGGCGTCCTCGGCCGAAAGTCCCGCAAGGGGGGCGGGGACGGGCTCGGAGGAGGGAGGCGTTACGGCGTCCTCGGCACGGACGGCGGCGGCGGCCCTTTCAAGCTCGTCCCGACCGACCTGCGGAAATTCGCAGTCCGAAAGCTCGGCTCTTGCCGCCTCCAGCAGCTCGTCAAGCTCGCCTATACGGGCAAGGTCGGCCTTTTTGGAGTAGAGCTCGGCCTTGCGAAGGGTGTCCTTCAGCCTATCTGCACGCTCAAGCAGGGCGGTCTCCTCCCTGCGGCAGCGGTTTATCTCGGAATTTATCCCCCTTGCCCGCTCAAGCTCGGACTCGGTATGGGAGATAAGGGAGGTAAGACGGGGGATGGTGCCGTTTGCACGGTTTGCATACCTCTCGTTTTTCCATGCGGTAAGTGTCTTTAGGGCACGTGCGGCCGAGGTCTCCTCGTCGCCCGAGGAGGAGATCGACTGTATCCTCCGCTCAAGCTCGCCGCTGTCGCCCACGGCAAGGGCATCGCCCTTGCAGAGCGCACTGCGGACAAAGACCTCTCTCCCCGCTCCCGTGATAAGCTCGCCGCAGTTGTCCCCGTCCATACCCTCGACGGCGTAGCCGCTGTCGGTGTAGGCCGCAAGGAAGGACTGCATGGGCGCGTTGCGGATGGTGGTACGGCGGATCTCCATCTGGCGGC
>JAFXIT010000049.1 GCA_017532825.1 Clostridia bacterium | reverse complement strand
GAGTATCTCATCCAACGCTTCCAAGCGGTAGGCGCTTCGGTGGGTGAGGACTTCCGCTTTGGCAAGGGAGGACTCGGAAATGCCGAGCTGCTTGGGCGGTATTTCCCCACCTCGGCGGTGAAGACGGTCCTGCTTGACGGAGCCGCCGTAAGCTCGGGGAGGATACGTACCCTGCTTGAAAGGGGAGAGGTGTTTGCCGCAAACCGACTGCTTGGGCATCCCTACACGCTCTGCTCCGAGGTGCGCCACGGCTTTGGCAGGGGACACAAGATGGACCTGCCGACGGCCAATATCGCCCTATCGGAGGAGATGCTGAGGCTTCCGACGGGCGTCTATGCATCGGCTCTGACGGTCGGCTCGGAGCGCCGCATGGCGGTGACCAATTTCGGACACTGTCCCACCTTCGGCGGCGGAGATTATACCGTCGAGACCCACATCCCCTCCTTTTCGGGGGATATCTACGGAGAAAAAATAAAGCTTGAAATACTTGGGGAGATTCGTCCCGAGATGAGATTCCCTTCTGCCGAGGCCCTCGTTGCACAGACGGCACTGGATATTGAAAAGGCGAGGGAGATATTTGAGAGGTCGGTGTATACGCTGTGAAAAAATTTATTGCCATAGCGGTCTGCAAGCTGGCGGCATTCGTCGGAAGACTGCTCGGAAAGGGCAGCTCGATGCCGGGCAAGCTTGCCCTTAGGATCTGTCCCGATATACTTTCCAGACTGACCCTTCCCGAAAGGATAGTCGCCGTCACCGGCTCAAACGGAAAGACCTCGACCGTTGAAATGCTGGTGCGCTGTTTGACTGAGGCAGGGCAGAGGGTAGTGTGGAACAAGGAAGGCTCCAACCAGATCGAGGGCGTTACGACCATGTTCCTTCGTGCCTGCAGCCTGTCGGGACGGGTAAAGTGCGACACGGCGGTGCTTGAAAGCGACGAGCAGTACGCCCGCCACACCTTCAGGTATATCAGACCCACCCATTTTATGATACTCAACCTCTGCCGTGACCAGCTTACAAGAAACGGTCACCCCGAGTACGTCCTTGAGCGCATTGCCGCCGCCGTAGGCGGTGATATGAAGCTCATCCTCAACGCCGACGATCCCCTTGTCTGCTCCCTTGCAAAGCTTACACGGGGTGAGGTCGTATACTTCGGCGTTGCAAAGGGCGTTATCAACGACGGCTTTGAGCCGATGTACGACGACGGTCGGGTCTGCCCCGAGTGCGACGGTGAGATGTCCTTCTCGGAGCACACCTACGGTCCGTTCGGACATTGGAGCTGTCATAACTGCGAAAACAAAAGGCCGACACCCAAGTACGAGCTTACCTCGCTTGACCTTGAAAGCGGAAGGATGGAGATTAACTCCTCCGCAGAGATATCCTCCGCCATCCGCACCCCCTTCTCGGTCAGCAACCTCCTTGCGGCGTTTGCGGCGGCAAGCGAGCTTGGGCTCGACGGTGCGACCTCTGCCAAGGCGCTCTCGGGCTACGCACTCAAGAGCGGAAGGCTCCGTACCTGGAAAAACGGCGATAAAAATATCACCTTCCTGACTGCCAAGCACGAAAACTCGGTCTCCTACGACCAGTCCTTTGCCGCGGCGGTCAAGCGTGGGGGGGACGTGCTTGTCATAGTCGACGCCGTCTCGCGTAAATATTTCACCGGCGAGACCTCCTGGCTCTACGATATAAACTTCTCCCTGCTTGCCTCCGAGCGCATAGGCAGGGTCTACCTCGCAGGCGCATACGTCAACGACCTCGCAATGCGCTCCGAGCTTGCGGGCATACCTAAGGAGAAAACGGTACTGCTTGACAGCCTTGACAGTATGTCGAGGGCCTTTGAGGAGTCGAGCGAGCTCTACGTCATAACCTGCTTTGCAGACAGAGATAAATTCCTCTCCCGTCTGCCGGAAACTGCCAAGGAGGGGCAAGGAGTATGCTGAAGCTGTATTATATCTGCCCTGAGCTTGGAAATCTCTACGGTGACCGCTTTAACCTGACCGTCCTTGCCTCCGCTCTTGCCGAGGTCGGCATCGAGACCGAGACCGTCGAATGGAGGCGTTCCGACCCCGAGCCCGACCTGCCCGATGCGGCATTGGTGTATTTCGGTCCGGTCACCGAGCACCGTCTTGAGATAATGCTTGACGCAGTCAGACCCTTTGCCGACAAGCTCCGTGCCGAGGCCGAAGGCGGTCTTCCGATGCTCTTTACCGGCGCCGCCGCCGAGCTTGCCGTAGAGGAGATAGTAAAGACCGACGGTACGGTCATCCCCGCCCTCGGCATCGTCAAGGGCAGAGCGGTACGTCGGGAAAACCGCCGTGTTGGTGACTACCTGGGCGATATGGACGGTAGGATAGTTGCAGGCTTTGTAAACTGCCAAAGCCAGGTCGAGGAGGGCGAGTTTCCCGCCTTCGAGACCGTCTTCGGTATACCCGAGAAGACCGAGGGCATACTCAAGGGTAACCTCCTTGCGACCTACCTCACAGGCCCCGTTCTCGTGCGAAACCCCTGGCTCAGACGTGAGCTTGCCGAAAGGATCCTCAAAAGGATAGCCCCAAACGCCGAAATGCCCACATGGAGCGAGGACAGCTCCGACCGAGGCTACGAGGTCACCGTAAACGAGCTTAAAAAACGTATGCAAAAATAAAACGATATGAAAGGATGTTAAAAATGGCACTTTTTGAAGTAACAACAGAAAACTTTGAGGCCGAGGTCATCAATTCCGCAGAGCCCGTCCTGCTTGACTTCTGGGCTCCCTGGTGCGGCCCCTGCAGAATGGTTGCCCCCACCGTCGACGAGATCGCCGAAGAGGGCAAAAAGGTCGGCAAGATCAACGTCGACGAACAGCCCGAGCTCGCAAAGAAGTACGGCATCATGAGCATCCCCACCCTTATGGTCATCAAGAACGGCGAGATCCTCAACAAAGCCGTCGGCGTCCGTCCCAAGGAAGCCATCCTCGACCTGTTTAAGTAAAAACAAAGAAAAAGCACCCGCAAGGGTGCTTTTTTGTTGCCAAAAACACGGATATGTATTATACTATATAACATAGGACAAGCAACGGAGAAGAGGATAGGGTATGAACAACACCGAAAGAGAAAAAGCCGCAAGAGCGTTTGCCGAATACTGGAAAGACCGTGGCGACGAAAAGAGCGACAGTCAGTCGTTTTGGCTCTCGCTTGCCCGTGACGTTTTGGGTGTCGCAGAGCCGGAAAAGTTTATACTGTTTGAAGAGCGTGTAATGCTTGGACATACAAGCTTTATCGACGGTTATATTCCATCTACTCACGTCCTGATCGAGCAGAAAAAGAGGGGCGTTGACCTTCGCAAGCCCATACCTCAGTCGGACGGTACTCTGCTTAGTCCTTTTCAACAGGCTTACAGATATTCGGCAGGATTGCCCTATTCACAGCGTCCACGTTGGATAATTACCTGTAACTTTGAGGAATTCCTCATTTACGATATGGAAAAGCCAACGGGTGAGCCTGAACAGATAATGCTGAAAGATCTCGGCAAGGAGTATTACCGTCTGCAGTTCCTCGCAGAAGAAAAAAGCGAGCTTCTCCACCGTGAGGAGCAGGTCTCAATTAAAGCAGGCGAGCTTGTCGGAAAGCTGTACGATGCCATTTTGAAGCAGTACATCCATCCCGACAGAGAGGAGACCTTGCGAAGCCTTAATATGCTCTGTGTCCGCCTTGTTTTCTGCCTGTATGCAGAGGACGCAGGCATCTTCGGAGGACATCTCAAATTCCATAACTACATAAAAAGCTTTAACGTCAAGGACGTCCGCCGTGCCCTCATTGACCTTTTCAAGGTGCTCGATACCGAAGATAAAAAGCGTGATCCCTATTTGGATGACGCTTTGAAGGCGTTTCCATACGTAAACGGCGGTCTGTTTGCCGACGAAAATATCGAGATACCCAACTTTACTACCGAGATAGTCGACCTCCTTCTCCGCAAAGCAAGCGAGGACTTTGACTGGTCGCAGATAAGCCCTACTATCTTCGGTGCCGTGTTCGAGTCTACCCTCAACCCCGAGACCCGCCGCAGCGGCGGTATGCACTATACCTCCGTTGAGAATATTCATAAGGTAATCGACCCGTTGTTCCTTGACGAGTTTCGTGACGAGCTTTCGCAGATAAAGACCGTAAAAGTCCAACGCACCCTCGAACAACGGGTGGAGGCTTTCCGTGATAAGCTTTCAGAGCTTACCTTCCTTACCCTGCCTGCGGCTCCGGCAACTTCCTTACCGAAACCTATATCTCCCTTCGCCGTCTCGAAAACGAGGCGATAAAAGCCGTTATGCAGGAGCAAAGCCTCCTCGGCTTTGACGGACCGAAGGTCTCCATAGGTCAGTTTTACGGTATCGAGATCAACGACTTTGCCGTCACCGTCGCCAAGACCGCTCTTTGGATCGCCGAAAGTCAGATGCTAAAGGAGACCGAGACGATCGTAAACAGGGATCTCGATTTCCTCCCCCTGAAGTCCTATGCCAATATCGTGGAGGGCAACGCCCTGCGCATAGACTGGGAGACCGTTGTGCCAAAGGACAAGCTGAATTACATTATGGGTAACCCTCCGTTTGTGGGAGCAAGGCAGAAAAAAGACGCAGACGAACAAAAAATAGATTTGCGGAATATTTTCGAAAACGTTTCTAAAGCGGGCAATTTAGATTATGTTTCGTGTTGGTATAAAAAAGCGGTAGATATTATGTTTAATACAGGTATTCGTGCAGCATTTGTTTCTACCAATTCAATTACACAAGGGGAGCAAGTTTCTGTTTTATGGCCTGAATTACTGAAAAAGAATATTTGTATTGATTTTGCATACAGAACATTTCGTTGGGATAATAGAGGAGTAGACAGGTCTGGAAACAAAATCAAAACTGATAAAAAAATGGCAGCCGTTCATTGTGTTATTATTGGTTTTAGTGCGTATAACAACAAACCTAAAATTTTGTACGACAACGGTAATTTAAAAACGGTAAAACACATAAATGCTTATCTGATTGATTTTGATGACGTATTTGTTTATTCAAGAAGCAAACCTATTTGTAATGTTCCGAAAATGCAATATGGTAATTTGTGTGGAAACACAGAAAATTTTATTTTGAGTGAAGAACAAAAAAACGACATCTTATCTAAAGAGCCAGCATTATCTAGGTATATAAAACCTTACATAGGTTCAGAAGAATATATTAACGGGAAAACACGATATTGTTTTTGGTTAGTTGATGCAACACCAAAAGATATTGTAAATAGTTCTGAATTGCATCGCAGAGTGAAAAACATTAAGGACTATCGTTCAGATCCCCTAAAACCAGAAGCAACACAACGAAAAGCTAGTGTTCCTCATTTGTTTTTTAGTATATCTCAACCAAAAACAAATTATATTTTAATGCCCCGTACATCTTCGGAAAATAGAAAATATATACCATTGGGATTTGTATCTCCTGATATAATAGCAAGTGATGCTTGTGAAATTATATCAGAAACCACGTTATATCATTTTGGTATTTTAACCTCAAATGTTCATATGGCGTGGATGCGAACTGTGTGTGGACGGTTGAAGAGCGATTATCGTTATTCGAAAGACATTGTTTATAACAACTTCCCATGGCCTAATCCTACCGACGAGCAAAAAAAGAAGATCGAAGAAACGGCACAGGCAATTCTTGATGCCCGTGCTCTTTATCCCGATTGTTCTTTGGCTGATCTCTACGACGAGGTGACAATGCCGCCGGAACTCCGTAAGGCTCATCAGGCAAATGACAAGGCTGTTATGCAGGCATACGGATTCCCGGTTAAAAACGACTTTACCGAAAGCATGTGTGTCGCAGAGCTTATGAAGATGTATCAGGAGCTTGTAAAGGAATAAAATCAAAAAAGCACCCGCAAGGGTGCTTTTTTGTATGTGCGATAGATTTATTTCTTTTCTTCTCCACGTTTACGGATGACCTTTGCGGGGTTGCCTACGGCAACGCTGTAGGGTGGGATGGGTTTTACAACGACCGAGGCAGAGCCGATGACCGAGCCCTCGCCGATGTCGGCGGAGTAGAGCACGCAGACGCTCATACCGAGGTAGCAGTCACGCCCGATGGTGACCTTGCGGGTATTGCCGCCCTGGGAGTAGATGATGGCGTTTTTGTCCTCAAACCTATGGGAGTAGGGGGTGATGGTGATGTTCTGGGCAAGGAGGCAATCGTCGCCTATCTCGAGGCCGACGTGGCCAAACAGGGTGGTACCCGTACCGATATAGACCCTTTGGCCGACCTTTATATAGCCGTTTGGCCGCTCGGTATCGAGGTATACCCGCTCCTGCAGGCGCACACCCGAGCCAAGCTCGATACCGCCCTCGCCACGGGCGATGAGGGTACAGCCGTCGGAGATGGTGACGTTGTCGCCAAGGGAGATATACTCTGCGCCGACGATCTTGACACCTGCGCCGATGCGGACGTTTTGGCCGACCGACTTGAATTTGGCGGTGTAATATTTCAGACGGGTCTCGGCGCCGTAGGGGGAACGGTCGAGCATAAACAGGGCCTCAAGGAGGCTCTCCTTGTCGGGGTGGGCTTCAAGGGCTTTGGTAAAAAAGTCGTTCATAGGTCATCTCCCGTGTACGGCAGGTCAAGCTCAAAGAGGTTTCCGGGGTTGTCGGCGTAGAGGCATTTTCCGTTATAGAAGTCGATAAGCTCGGCCTCCTCGGTATAGCCGTAGGCAAAGAAGTCGAAGTGGAATATCTGACGTTTGAGCCGAGGGTCAATGATGCGCAAGGCGGGCGGAGTATTCTCTCTTATGCCCTCGACGGAGTATATCCTGCCGCCGTGGAAGGCAGCACCCTGGATGTAGTTATGGTAGGGTGTATCAAAACGGTCAATGACGTCCTCGGGAGTGAGCACCGCCTCGCTTACGCCCAGCTCGCAGGGAGTACCTTGATCAAGGGTGGGGAGCTTAAAGGCAAGGTAGGTGGTGACCCTGTCGCCGTCCCGCATGACGAATGCATAGAGCAGTCTGTTTTCACGGTCGATGACGAAGTTTCCGTAGGGACGGACGTCGTCCGTACCGTCGGAGGAGCGCCAGAGGGTCTTGTCCTCGGTAAAGCCGATTCGGAGACGCTGGACAAGGGTGGAGCGGAAGGACTCGCCCTCACGCAGGATGCGGTAGACACAGCACTCGCCGCAGTGGCGGTTTTCCGAGCGCCTATAGTTATTGTAGACGTTTGTATAGAGCAGGGGGAATTCATCGCCCTCGGAGTAGTACTCGCAGCCGAAGACCACCGAGTTGCTGTGGGGGACAAAGAGGTCTGCCTTGTCAAGGACAAACTCGGCGATCGGTGTCAGCTCGGCATCTGTGCCGAGGCGATCAAGGTCGTAGACCGAGCACTGACCCTTCGAGCCGAACCGAAACAGCAGTCCGTTAAAGATCGCCCCGTCCTGCCCTCGACATATTTTTGCGATAGCCTTTACCATTGTCAGCCCCTCCGTTAAAAGAAATTTTTTGTTTTCTCAAAGAGCGCCTCTGCCCATGCGGCACAGCCTTCCTCGTTGGGATGTCCGCCGAAGAGGGACATATGCGGGGCATCCGCCCGACCGAGTACGGGGACGTTGTCAAACAGGAGGTCGACCCGCGGACGAAGCTCGGTTTTTATAAATTCGTTTACCCGCTCCCACATCCCGATCTTATCGCCCTTATAGTCGAAGGGCGGCACCGTCTGCAAAATGACGGTCTTGCCCGATTTTTTGAGTGTGGTGACAATGTCTGAAAGGTCTTTTTTGAGCTGAGCCTCGTTTCCGACGTGGAGAATATCGTTTACGCCGTAGCAGACGAAAATCACGTCATTGTGCTTTGCCTTGTAAAGCCAGGCACCGTCGGAGGCAGCGTCGCTCGCCCTGCCGTAACCCAGCCCGAGGTTCCAGAATGCAAAGCCGTCACCGAGCTTTTTTGAGAACTCGGCGTTCCAATGACGGTAGGAGTTGGGCGCGGTACCGATGCCCTGTGTTATCGAGTCGCCGATGTAGGCGATGCGCTTGCTTACGGGGCGGTCGCAGCCGATCATCCCCGCAAAGGGCATCTGCTTTGAATACCGCCAGCTATCGCCGTCACGGACGAACACGGGAAGCAGACTTTCCTCGTGGTAGGGTATCATACTTCCGCAAAATGACAGCTCGAGGACGAGGTATTCGTCCTTTTTAAATGAGAAAGCTTGCGGGTCGGAGGAGAAAAACTCACCCGGTGCGACCGTCTTTGAGCTTTTGCCGTCAAAGGTGAGAGCCTTGAAATCGTACGGGCAAAGCTCCGACATATCGATCTGCGAGAGCGGCTTGTCGGGCACAAAGGAGCATCTTCCGACCCTTGCGCCGCAAAGCTCCCAGGGCTCGCAGATGAGGTTTTTGTGGGAGACCGAGCCGTCTGCATAGGTGCTGTCGATAACGTTTGAAAATAGGATGGAGTAGTTGTACGCTCCGCCGACCGAGATCTTATAGAACACTCTGCCGGTGCGTACACCGTCTGTGCCGAAAAAAAGCTGATTGCCGCTTCCGGCGCAGGTATTGGATGCGAAATTATCAAAAAAACTCATATTCGTCATACCTTGAAATCGACTGTGACTCTGCCGCCGCAGCTGCCTGAGTAGCACCTGCCGCTTTGGGTCACGATGCTCCAGCGACCGTTTTCTATCGAAAGGTCAAAGACCTCGCCAAAGGCGTGTACGTTGGTAAGGACGAAGCAGGGGAGGTCCTCGGGTATGAGGGTGTTAAAGGAAAATGACCTGAAGCCGAGGGGCCGGACTGCGAGGATGCCCTCGGTGATTATCTGACAAAACAGGGTGCTTTCTGCGCTGAGGTGACGCTGACCGCCCTCGGGATAGGCCTCTACGGCATATGGAACGTGGTCTCCAAGCAGCCGCTGGGCGCAGTAGCCCATGAGATAGTCGGTAGCGATCTTGCGGAAGCGGCTGCCCTCGGCAGGGTCTTTATCCGAAAGTATTGCGGCGGCACGGTACATACCTCTGAGCCCGTAGAGGGTGGAACGGTCCCAGGCAATGACGGTGCCTTCCTCGGAAAGCTGGCCCGCATCGCTGAAAAGGTAGGGGGAGGTGATGGCCTCTACCGTACCCCCGGCACGGGTCGCAATATCCATACAAAGAGGCAGACATATCCATGAACGAAGGGTGGTATTGTCCTCGTAGTACTTATAGGTATCGTAGCCGTGGATATTGGCTGCAAAATATACCTCGGTCTCGGCCTCGACGGTACGGGCGGCATTGCGGTAGACCTCGGCAAGCTCGGGCTCGCCAAGCTCATCTGCCAGGGCTGCGGCCGTCTTAAAGCCGCCGAGCGCCAGCATATTTGTGGAAAGATTTATCCTACCCGAAGGAAGACGTCCCTCCAGCTCGTCGGAGTCGGAGGGTATAAGCCCCTTGTGGATGTCGTTGTCCATCTTCCGCAGGCAGTACTCCGCACACCATTTGATGGCCTTCCAAAGCTCGCCGTTTTGACCCGTGCGTCCGCTGATGAGGGCGTAGCGTGACGCACCGAAAAGATACATTGCCGCATCGCCTCGATCGCCTGCACCGCCCCAGAAGTCAAGCCCCTCTGCAATGATGGAGGAGGGGATGGGCTCATATTTTCCGTCCATGTGGGGGTAGTACCATGCGTAGGCGTTGTAGGCGGCGGACAGCTGCAGCTCGTCACCCGTCCACGCCTGCCAGGGACCTGCGTATTCGGCCTGGTCGTTACACCACACTGCGGCGTAGTAGGAAAGCCCTCCGGGAGAGTGCACGTCGCCGTTTTTTGTGCGGAAGATGCTCTCGCCGCCACGGAGCTTGGCAAAGTAAAACATGGTATCAAGCAGGTCGTTGCCTGTTGAAAGGGCGAGCGGGGCGGTAAGGGCGTCCCTGCGGGCATACCTCTTTTGAAGCTCTGAGCCTACGTCAAGCGAGGGAATATCCCCGTTTGCAAGACGGGCGGTGTAGAAGCTCTCGAGCAGGGCGGTCTCGCCGTGGGCGAGGGTGACATCGCTCCAGGTAACGGTACACTCGGAGATGTTAAGGCCGTAGGGGCCTCTGACACGGTTTACCTCGCAGGGAGTACCGTGTGAAAGGGTGAGCGTGACGGGGGAGAGCCCCTCGTTTTTATACTCGACCCGCTCGCAAAGGGCGGCGGAGTCGGTTGAGGGGAACAGCGTACGTGTGATGAGGAGCCCATTGTCGGTGTCACGGCTGAGGGTGCGCACCGTGCCGTCAAGGAAGAATGCCTTGGGTACCTCGGTTATTGCTCTGCCGTTTGCACGGGGCTGCGGGACGAGGTCGGAGGGAATATCGAACTGCCAGGAGCCGTGGGTGTTGTTGGGAAAGATTCGGTGGGTGGGAAATACGGGACGGCGATTGAGATAAAGCAGACCGTCCTTGATCCCGTAGGTGATACAGACAGAGACGTAAAGACCGCTCATCTCGATAAAATCGGTGTGATCACCGCCTATCTTTTCACAGTCCCAGTACAAGCTGCGGCTTTGGGTGTCGATATTCCAACGTTCAGACATAAAGGCTTCCTCCGAAAGATCAGATAGATTTAGGCGTTTTTGAGCAGGTAGTAAAGGGCGTTGATTCTGTCCTCTTCGAAGCTGACGTCGCAGCACTGCTTGCGCTTTCCGTTGCCGATGAGGAGACGGAAGTTGCCGTTGTCGGACCATTCTCCGCTGATGATGTCGCCCTTTTTGAAGGTGAAGATTATCAGCTTGCACTCGTCGTCGATGCTTTCCGAGGTGGCCTTGACCTTTATGCAGGTAAGTCCCCTTGCACTCTCGGAGGAGCCAAGGCTCAGCGTGACGGCGTTGTTTCCCTCGGGAGAGGTAAAGACCTGATCGCTGAAGTCGTCCTTTATCTCCTTTGAGACCTTGTCATAGGCTTTCCTGCCCGCAATGGCGGATGCCGTACCGACGGCAAAGCCTGCGATCATTCCAAAAATTGCACTCTTTTTCATAATTATCCCCTAAATTTATCTTATTTCAGTAAGTTTTATCTTTACGATGCCGAGACGGAAAAGACAGCAGCCGTCGGATTCGTCTCCTCTGCAGTAGCCGATGAGCATCGAACCGTCATTGGTAAAGAAGACACCCGGGTAACAAAAGCCTCTGTCGCCCTCCGACTCTTCGATGATGCTCTGCCAGCTGAAGGTCTTGCCGTTGTCGGTGCTTTTGCGGATAACAAGGGGAGTCCTGCCCCAGGAATAGCCCTTGTTCCTGCCGTTGTAGTTGGGAATGGGGTTGTAGATAACATAGAGGGTGTTTTCATCATACCTGACCACCTGCATGGGGGAGTCAGGCGAGGTGAACTGACTGGGTCTCGGAGGGGAAAAGCTCCGAAGACCGTCCACCGAGAAGCTTTCGTACTGATAGCCTGCACCCGTTCTCATCCACATCCAGAAGACGTCCTTCGAAAGCTCTAAGATGCCGGGCTCCTGCATTCCGTAACCGACGTTGACGCTTTCGCTGAAGCTGATGCGTACGCCGTCGTGGAGGCTGAAGGTAGCGCCGTCATCATCCGAGATCAGAAGCACGGCCACACCGGGGTTGAAAAGATGTCTTTTCGGATCGAGCGGGGGGTAGTAGGACGCAGGGGCGACTATCCTGCCGTCGGATGTGCGGACAAGACGGTCGTTGTTGATAACGTAGTAGGCCGACGGTGCATCCCAGTTTACCCGTTCCTGGGTAAAGCTTCTGCCTCCGTCGCAGGAGACCGAGCGGCCGAGGGTCGTAGTGCCGTTTGGCTCCTTAATGAGGTAGAAAAATGCGGGACTGCCGTCAAGAAGAGTAAGGGCCGAGACGCTCATGACGTTCTTTGTGCCGAATTCCGATGCTCTTGCAATGACTTCGGGGGTCTCTGTCCAGCTCTCGCCCTCGTCGTACGAGCGGATGAGGCTGATGTTGCATGCGGCGTGGTCGTTGCCGTCCTCGCCGAGGTAGGAGCTGTAGGCGAAAAGTATTTCGCCCGAGGGTGAACGGAGAAATGCGCCCTCGCTGTTCCTTGGATTATCTTCCTTTGGCGGAAGATCACAGACGTGTCTAACCTTCATGCTTTTCGTATCCTTTAAAATTTTATGCGGTCATCCATTAGCATCTTTGCACCGCCTGCTGCTTCGATGCCGTAGAGCGTGAGATTGTTTATTGCTCCCGCGAGTGAGAGAACGTATTCTCCGCAGCCGCGGACATTTTTTACCGTAATGTTGTAGGTCTCGTCCTCGGTGGAATGACGGGAACCGTAGAGGCGCGTGTCGCCGATACGTACGGCAAAGCCGCACTTGTCTATGTAGGGAGAGTCCTCTGTGCAGTCGTACACGCCGTCAACGGTAACGTCGTGAAGCTTTAAACCGCCCTGGTTCAGAAGCCTGACGATCCCGCACATCGCCGCGGTGCGGATGTTTCTTATGGTGACGTTGCATATGTCGGAGGGCAGCCCCTCGACCCCAAAGATGTTCTCCATACTATGGTCCAATGCTGTCAGAGCCACCGAATCGTCCTGAGTGAAGCCGCTGATATTTTCAATGAGGATGTCATGGCATCCCTTGCGAAGGTCGATACCGTCGGAGTTCTTTACAAGTATCTCGTGATACTTGTTGCGTATTAATCCATGATATTCATTGCCGTCGGGGTCGATGCCGATGTCGTTGGAACAGAAATCTATATCCCCGATGTAGCCGTTTGAGCAGTAGATGAAGTTTAAAGCCCACCAGCGCTGGTTGCGGCAGGAGATGCCGGAGATCTTAAATCCGTCGACGTTGGTGAATAAAATAAGGTTGTTTTTCCAGATGGGCGGCATACCGTCCTGCAGCTGATTCATTTCGGAGAGGCCGTTGTATTTACCACCGTCGATAACTGCCTGCCCACGCCCGATGATGCTGATGTTTCGGTCGGTGCCGTCGATAGTGTTTCCCGCCGCCGTACCGTGGTTTTCATTGACGAACATATTGCAAAATGTACCGTCAGCCATCCGAAGATGGGCGTTTTGGAGTATCAGAGTAAAGTTTGATGGTATAAGCAGGGTCTGTGCTATTTCATAATTTCCCGATATGACTGCCGTACGGCTGCCGTTTTCGATTGCAAGTCCGATCTGTGATGAGATATACTCATTGCCGTTTTTTAAAAATTCCATACTTTCACCGCGCTTTCTTTTTATGGCTTATATTATACCATAATACTGCGCCGTTTTGGTAGAATTTATAAAAAAAATTAATCCCCGCGGAGATATGCGGGGATTACACGATTTAGTTTTTTCTTGTGACGACAGAGTCGGCGACGACGACGTTTTTGAGCCCGTCTTTTCTCACGACAAGCACCGCTTCACAGTCGGGGTTTCTGTTTACAACGTTTGAAATTACCGAGTCGGTGAGGAAGCCTGCGATCACTACCGCCTGGCGGCTGTGGCAGATGACGTTGGAAATGGTCACGTTTCGCATACTGTCGGGCATGTTTTCTCCGTAGCCGCCGTCGTCGCCGAGGAGTATGGTGACGCCGTGTTCAATGATCTCGGGCGAGGTGTCGATAATGCCGTCGATGACGACGTTGTAGATGTTTGCCATTGCGGGCAACAGTCTTACCGTCAGGCAGATGTGGGAGTAGGCGATGACGTTGCGAATGACGATGTCGTGAATGTCGCGGTCACGGTTTTCCCAGTCGTTTGGCATGACGTGGGTGGAGTAAAGCGATCCTCCGGGAACGTAGGTGCTGTCGGAGGCGATGGCGGTCAGGGCGACCACGTCATCACCGGTGGTGCCGGTGATGTCGGAAATGACGATATGGTGGCAGCCGTTGCGGACGTCGATGCCGTCCTGGTTTTCCATGTTCATATTCATTCCGTCGATCATCTTGTACATATGGGCATCGAAGTCGATCTTCTCGATACGTCCGTTGGAGCAGGCCTCAAGCGAGATGCCCCAACCGTGGGACTCCTTGATACGAAGTCCCGAGATTGAGAAGTCCTCTACGTTTGCAAAGAGAACGCCGATGCCACGCCAGTCACCGTACTGCGACCGGTCGGTCTTGCCCGCGTCGGTGCCGTAGGAGTGGTCGTGAACGTCCCAGAAGTCGAGCTTGTCGGGGCTTCTGCGCTCGGCGGGCACCCAATCTGCGACCCTGCAGACGTCCTCGGGGAAGTGGGGACAGGGAGCGTGGAGCAGCTTTGAGCTGTCGCCGGATGCTCTGGGATGGTCGGCACCCTCGAGCAGACATACGCCCTCGCCGTGGATGTGTATGTTGCGGATGCGGGCAGGGCGCTCTATACCAAGTCCGCAGTTTGCCGAGCGGAAGAAGTTGTCCCGGCAGTTGTCAGAAAGCTTTATCTTTACGTTTTGCAGAACGACGGTGGTGTTCTCGGGAAGCACTATCGCCTCGTCGAGAAGCCAGTAGCTCCGTTCGGAGTCGACCGTTCGGGGAGGTATGATGACTACACCGTCGCTACCTCTGTTTTTTATCGCGTTATTAAGTATCTCGCTGTCGTTTTTGCCGACGAAATCGTTTGCATATACCATATCCTTACCGCCTTTCTGCTTGCTTAATATACTCCGATAAACGACAGTACGGGGCAGACACGGGAGTCGGTGATGCGGATGCGGACCTCGTCTGTGGTGACGGGATCGAATCTTACGATCTTTTTGTAACCGACGGTGGTGCCGCGGGCGACCTCACGGTATCCTTCGCCCTCTTTGACCTCGATGACAAAGGACTCGACACGCTGGCTCATGGGGATATGCTCCTTGATAACGACGTGGGAGACCTCTTTGGCGCCGTCGAGCTTGAGGGTGAGGGTGACCTCGTTTTCGCCGTCGAAGGGCTTGTAGTATTCCTCGTAGCTGTCGGTTTTAAGGGCGGAGGGGAGGTGGTAGCCGTCGTCACGGTCGGAGGTGATGACGGCGGTTTGGGCGAGGTTGTGGGCAAAGGTCCTGCGGATATGATCTCCCATTTCACGAAGCCTTTGAACGTCGGTCTCGTGGAAAAGACCACGCCTGTCGGGTGGGATGTTCAAAAGGAGCTTTGAATTGCCGCCTACGGTGCGGTACCAAATGTCGAGAAGGGTCTCGGTGGAGCGGACGCAGTCGTCCTCGCTTGCATGGTAGAACCAGCCCGGACGGATGGAGGTATCGGTCTCTGCCGGACGCCAGGCAAGGCCGGTGTTTCCCTTGAGAAATTCACGGCTGCCGAGGTCTCTTTCCATCTCGCCGATCTTCTTTTCACGGAAGGCGGTGTCGTCTGACTGCTGGCTCTTTGCCGCAACCTCCTCGGGGGAGGCAAAGCCGGTGGGCAGGACCGACCATTCGCTTGGCCTTGTGTCACCTGCTTCGTTGCCGCACCAGCGTATGTCGGGGCCGCAAATGGATATGCAGGCGTTTGGCTGAAGCTCTCTTATCAGTGCGTAGTAGCGCTTAAAGTCGTAGACCTGGCGCTTGCCGTTTGGCCCTTCGCCGCAGGCACCGTCAAACCATACCGCAAAAAGCTCACCGTATCCCGTTAAAAGCTCGGTGAGCTGATTGCAAAAGTAGTCGTTGTACTCATCGGTGCCGTAAAACCTGCTGTTTCTGTCCCAGGGGGAAAGATAGACGCCGAATTTGATGCCGCCCCTTCTGCAGGCATCGGAGACCTCACGCACGACGTCGCCCCTGCCGCTTCTGAAGGGGCTGTTTTTGACCGAGTGCTCGGTGTAGGCAGAGGGCCAGAGGCAGAAGCCGTCGTGG